>NZ_JBDJLM010000022.1:0-67380 GCF_039673365.1 Pseudomonas sp. TWI923
GGGCTGCAGAGCAGCCCCGGCGATTTCTGCTTTCACGCTGAAATCCTGGGGCCGCGCTGCGGCCCTTTCGCGACACAAGGCCGCTCCTACAAAGACAGTCGCTCCGACGCTGCCCATTCATGCGTGGGAGCGGGCTTGCCCCGCGATTGGCTCATGCACCGAGAGAGGGACCGACGCACCAACGGGTGGCACGCCTTGACTGTTTCGACATATGATTCATATACGTTTCATATATACGGATGACTTAGCCATGGGCATCGTCAAGATCAACGACGAACTCCACGAAGACCTGCGCATCGCCAGCGCCGCCCTGTCGCGCTCGATCAACGCCCAGGCCGAACACTGGATCCGCCTCGGCATGCTCGCCGAGCTGCACCCCCAGGCCACTTACCAGGAACTGCTGCGCCAGCTGCTGCGTCAGGAACAAGCCAACCTCAAGGAATTGCTGCAATGAGCAAGGTGATACTCAAGGACGCCGCCCAGCTGGCACTGATGCGCCGCGCCGGGCAATTGCTGGCCCAGGTGTTCGCCGACCTCGACGGGTTCATCCGCCCTGGCGTGACCACGATGCAGATCAACGACCGCGCCGAAGCCTTCATCGTCGAAACCCTCAAGGCACGCCCGGCGAGCAAGGGCCAGTACGACTTCCCCTATGCGCTGAACACCTCGGTGGACCATGTGGTGTGCCACGGCATGCCCAAGGTCGACGAGGTGCTCAAGGAAGGCTCTATCGTCAACGTCGACATCACCCTGGAACAGGGCGGCTATATCGCCGACTCGTCGAAAATGTACTGCCTGGGGCAGATCAGCGCAGACGCCCGGCGGCTGGTCGACACCACCTACGCCGCGCTCTGGAAAGGCATCGAACAGGTCCGCCCGGGCGCGACCCTGGGCGATATCGGCCACGCCATCCAGGCCCATGCCGAGGCCGCTGGCTACAGCGTGGTGCGCGAATACTGCGGGCATGGCATCGGCCAGCAGATGCACGAGGCGCCCGAGGTGCTGCACTTCGGCCAGCCCGGTTTTGGCCTGAAGCTGCAGCCCGGGATGGTGTTCACCATCGAGCCGATGATCAACCAGGGCGGGCGCGGCACCCGCAGCCTGCGCGATGGCTGGACGGTGATCACCCGCGACCACAGCTTGTCGGCGCAGTGGGAACATACCGTGGCGGTGACCGAGAGTGGCTATGAAGTCTTGACCCTGCGCGCGGAAGAACAGCGCCACTGAGCCCTCAAGTCAACGCTCCTACAAGGGACTGCACAGGCCTGAAAGCGCAACCCCACGCCGCCAGCCATTGCATTACAATCCGCGCCAGTTCCCCCGAGCCTCAGGACCGACTTTCATGGAAGAATCCGCACAGCGCTGGCTGTTTGCCCTCTCTGCGCCCATGGCCGCGCTCAACGGCGCCAGCTACACTGCCGCCGAATACTACGAAGGCGAGGACCAGTCCGACCTGGAACGCTGGTGGGGCATCAGCAACCGTGCGCAACTGCTGGACATGCTCGGCATGGCCGACACCGGCCACGCCACCGAGGTGAGCGAGGCCTATTGGCAATACCAGCGCTGCCTGCCCAGCCAGTGGCAGGCGCTGCTCGACGGGCTCAGCCCACGTGAGCGCATCCGCCACGAATTCGCCGCACGCACCTTCCCCGACTGCGGCCCCGGCGGCACCCGCGCCTGGGACCTGGGGCGCATGAGCTTTTTGCTACGTGCCGGGGTCAAGAACGACTTGGTCAGCCGCGACGAAAGCCTCTACCTGCACTACCGCCTGGCCCTGCGCGCCCGTCATTATTACAACCGCTGGGACACCTACCTGGCCGGCTACCTGTTCGGCAAGGCGTTGTGGAACGTCAGCGACAGCAGCGACGAGACCTTCGCCGCCAACCTCGAACGCCAGGGCAGCGAGCACTGGAACCGCTGCATCCTGCTCAACCTGCGCCACGGCGCCCATGAACTGCTCGCCGGCCTGCCCTGGGACCTGCAACTGCCCGAACCGGAACGCCCCAACACGCTGGAAGAGGATTGCTGGTCATGAGCTGCTGGATTCGTCTGGGAATCGACCCCACCAACGACCTCGACGCCATCCGCCTGGCCTACCGTGGCCGGCTGCCAGCCCACCACCCCGAAACCGACCCGGAAGGTTTCAAGGCCCTGCGCGCGGCCTATGACGAAGCCTTGCGCCTGGCCCGCGAGCAAGAGGCCACGGCAGTTGATGACAGCGAGCAGCCGGCCGAGGAAGCCGCCGCGCACCCGGCGCTGCTCAGCTTCCACACCCTGCTCGAGGAGCCGGCCCTGCGCTTCGACCCGCAG
This sequence comes from Pseudomonas sp. TWI923, assembly GCF_039673365.1. Classification (NCBI taxonomy): domain Bacteria; kingdom Pseudomonadati; phylum Pseudomonadota; class Gammaproteobacteria; order Pseudomonadales; family Pseudomonadaceae; genus Pseudomonas; species Pseudomonas sp. TWI923. Next base: position 2,311 of record NZ_JBDJLM010000022.1, read on the forward strand.
GCCTGGCAGCGCTACATCGCCGAGCTGGACGAGCTGCCGCTGGACGAGCTGGACGAGCTGAGCTGGCAATTGCTGCGTGCCCTGTACGATTGCGGCCCGCTGTCACACCAGTGCGCAGGCATGCTGGCCCGCCGCCTGGCCTGGGACCAGCAGCTGCTGCGCCTGGAAAACCCGCAACCGGTGGAAGCCTTCCTGCGCCGGCTGGACGAACCGGATCCGTTCGATACCGGGCTGATGCGTGACTGGCCACCGACTGCGCAAATGGAAACCCTGTGGTACCTGCGCAGCCTGGAGCACTGCTTCACCCAGCGCCCGCTGTTCGAATACGAGCAGTTCGCCAGTGTGCACACCTGCCTGGCGATGCCCAATGACCAAGCCCTGGTAGAACGCCTGATGGTGCAGTTCAGCCAGGCCGGCATTGCCAGCAGCACCTTCCATGGCCTGCTGCAGGAGCGCTTGCAGCAAGCGCCCGACGACGCCGACCTGCTCTACCTGCTGGCCCGCCAGGCCGATGCCCTGGGCGCCGAACAACAGGCCCTGTACTGCTGGCTGCGGCTGTACCGTGAGCATCGGCATCCACAGGCCGAACGCTGGTTGCTCGACCTGTGCGCGCGCCATCAACCCCAGCGCCTGCCGCTGCTGATCCAGGCCTTCGACCTGCAACACACGCCTGCCGCCTGGCCCGCCGAGCTGGCCGACCCGGCCCAGGCCTGGGGAAGCCCGGGGCAAGCGCCGCAGACGTTGGCGCGCTGGGCCGAAGCGGCGCGCCTTGAGCTGGGCGGCATCGCCGCCACCTTCGTCGACTGGCGCCTGGACGGCGACGACGAGCTGCCATTGCTGGCCTGGCTACTGCAAGAGCAGCCCGAGCGCGAACTGCACCGCCTGTACTGGCAGGCCTGGGCCCTGCAACGCGGTGAGGCCGGGCTGTTGCGCCTGATCGTTGACCAACCGATCAGCGCAGACCCCCTCGACGCGTTGATTCTCGAAGGTTTCCAGCGCCAGGCCAGGCAACAACTGCACTGGCTGGAGCACTCGCCGGTGGTCCAGGCGCTGGTGCAGTTCTGCGCCAGCGACGACCCGGCGGTAACGCTGCCATATGCCTTGAGCGAGGCCGCTGTGCACCCGGTATGCCGCGAATGGTTGCGGCGCATGCGCGTGTATTCGGCCCAGTCGCTGCATGAGCTGAACAGCCATTTCGAACTGCGGCGCATGTTCACCGTGCCGTTCGCCGTGCAACTGCAGGCCAACCTGGCCGAGGACGGCGTGCTGTTACCGCCGCAACCGCAAGGCGAGGAGCTGTGGGACTGGCACCGTCAGCAGCTGTTCATGCTGGCCCTGGTCGACCAGCCCGCGCGCTGGCTGGCCCTGATCGACCCGGCGCTGCCTAGGCAGTTGCAGTACCCGAGTGAGCACCCGTTCGCCCAACTGCACGCCTTGCTGCAAGCCAGCGCCGAAGGCGGCAGTGGCCTGCTCGGCAGCCTGGATACCCGCGACCCGCTGCAACGCGCCGTGGCCAGCCGCCTGCTCAGCCTCAAGCAGGCGCTCGACAGCGCCCGCCTGCCCAGCGCCGCGCAACTGGCGGCCTGCCTGGACAACGACGACGGCGACCTGCTCAACGACTCCACCCTGGGCTACCTGCTGTTCTGCGCGGTGCTCTACCACGACCGCTCACTGGATGAGGAACAGCGCACGCGCCTGCGCAACCGCCTGGAGGCCGTGGACCTGCACGGTGCGTGGTTCGAGCCGCTGCGCCGCGGCCTGGTGGACGGTAAGGTCAAGTCGCCAGCCGCCGAGTACGTGGCCGCGCAAGGCGTCGAGAGCCGCGCCTTCAAGCAGGCGCTGGATGCCCTCGACAGCCTGCTCAATGATTGCACCCCGCCCAAGGTTCGGGTGCTGCGCGCATTGCAAAAGGTCAAGGACGACCCGCAGCAGGATCTCGGCCTGCGCTGCGCGACCACCGCGCTGCTGGGCTGGTCCGAGCGCATGCTGCGCAACGATCTGCAGCAGAAGCCGGCGCCGTTCTGGGCGGTGTGGAAACTCAACAGCCGGCTGAACCGCTCAGGCTTCGGCCTGCACCTGGTCGCCATCACCCTGTGCTACAGCCTCATGCTGACGATGCCGGCGCTGATCCTGGTAGTCATCGGGCTGGTGATCAGCGCCCTGCTCAGGCGCCTGCACGACCTCAATCGCGGCATCCCCTCGCTGATCATGCTGGTGGTGATCAGCCGCCTGCTGCCGATCCTGCCCCTGCTGCTGCTGGGCCTGCCCGGCGACCGGCTGCCGAACCGCTATGGCTCGGCGCCGGGGCAGCCGGGGCTGCTGGACGACAGCCTGCAGGCCACCCTGCGGCGCCTCAACGGTCAGTAGCGCAGTTCGTCGAGCGCCTGGCTCAAGGCCTGGCGCTCGCGGTTGATCTCACTGGCCTGCTGGCGGGCCAGCACGTTGTTGAAGGCATCCAGCCAGCCGCCAATCAGCTCGCGTTCATCGCCCAGGCTCTGCATCCAGGCGCGCTCAAGGCGAGCCAGCAGGGTGCGGTTGGGCAGGGTGTCGCGCGGGTGGATCTTCAGCTTGACCAGGCGCTCCTGGCTGGCCTGGCGTGCGTCAGCATCTAGCCCGGTGGGGCTGCGGTCGATGCTGTGGCTGTGCTTCTGGCCGCTTTCGAGGAAGGTCACGTCCACTTCCAGCAGGCCATTGATGTCGTAGCTGAAACGCACGTCCAGCGACTGGATCTGGCCGGTCTGCTGCAGCGGGATTTCGAAACTGTCGACCAGGATGTTGTCGCGCACCCACGGCCGCTCGCCCTGGTACACGGCAATACGGACGAATTTCTGCTCGGCATGGCTACTGTAGAAGCGCTGCACCTTGGAGGTGGGGATCACCGTATTGCGTTCGATGATCGGCGAGAACGCGCCGGTGACGTCTTCGCCGCGTGAAGAAGCAATACCCAGGGTGTAGGGGCATACATCGGTCAGGATCAGTTCGTCGATGGCCGCGTCACGGGCCTTGCAGGCGGCCTGGCTGGCGGCGCCGAGGGCGACGATGGTATCCGGGTCCAGGTGCCGGTACGGCAGGCGGCCGAACAGCTTGGCCACCAGTTGCTGCACCTGCGGCATGCGCGTGGCGCCGCCGACCAGCACCAGGCTGTCCAGCTCGCGCGGGCTCAGCCGGGCATCGCGCAGGGCCTGCTCGATGGGGGTACGCACCCGCGCCAGCAACGGCGCCCAGATGGCTTGCAGCTTGAGTTCGTCGAGCACCCATTCGCGGGCCTGGCCGTCACCATTCCAGTTCAGTGTGCAGCTGCCCTCGCCCGCTTCGCGTTTGAGCTGTTCGATGGCGTCGCGCAGGCTGGCCAGGGCCTGGCCTTCGAGGTCTTCGAGGGCGAGGTTCCAGTCGCGCAGGCAGGCCAGCAGCAAGGCCTCGGTGAAGTCTTCACCGCCCAGGTAGTTGTCGCCGGTGGAAGCATGCACCTCGATCAGCGGCAGCGCGTACTCCAGCACGGTGACGTCGAAGGTGCCGCCGCCCAGGTCGAACACCAGGGTGCGCTCGAATTTCTGCTCGTGCAGGCCGTAGGCCATGGCGGCGGCTGTCGGCTCGTTGATCAGGCGTTGCACGGTCAAACCGGCCAGCTCGGCGGCGAACAGCGTGCGCTTGCGTTGCTCGTCGCTGAAATAGGCTGGCACCGAGATCACCGCCTCGCTCACCGGGCAACCCAGGTAGGCTTCGGCATCCTGCTTCAGTGCGCCCAGCACCAGGGCCGACAACTCTTCCGGGGTGAAGTGGTGCTCGCCGAGCGCATAGCGCTTGTCACTGCCCATGAAGCGCTTGAACGCTGCGGCGGTCAGCTGTGGGTGAGTGGTCAGGCGCGCCCGCGCGGCCTGCCCGACAAGGATGCTGCCATCCTCATCGATGCTCACCACCGACGGGGTCAGCACATCGCCAAGGGCGTTGGGGATCAGTTGTGCGGCACCATCGCGCCAGACGGCAATCAGGCTGTTGGTGGTACCAAGGTCGATACCGAGTAGGGGCGCGGCTTGGGTCGCGGAGGGAGAGAGGCTGGCATCCTGCATGGTCGGTCTCGTGCTGGCGATAAGAACCGGCGCACGGCCTGCTGGCCACTTGCGGCGGACAGGGGATTCTGACCGGTCCGGCGCACCGGCGAAGGCCAGAAACAAAAAAAGCGACCCTAAGGTCGCTTTCTCTGTTGCTTCAGGGTGTTCAGTGGGCCCTGAAGCTAAATATGGCGCGGCGGACGGGACTCGAACCCGCGACCCCCGGCGTGACAGGCCGGTATTCTAACCGACTGAACTACCGCCGCGCTATACATCGAGTGGTGGGTGATGACGGGATCGAACCGCCGACCCTCTGCTTGTAAGGCAGATGCTCTCCCGGCTGAGCTAATCACCCTTCGTCTCGGTGTGGTGCGCATTCTACGGAGGAGCCTGTACCCTGGCAAGCACTTTTTTAATTTTTTTTGAATAATTTTCAAGGACCTAGCGCAGCCGCTGTTTTCTTCCTTTATAGGGTCGTGCTGGCCCTCTGACAGGGTTGGCCTGAACCCACCGCTCGGAGAATAATGCCCGCCTTATGTATTGAGGAGAGATTGCCCCCCATGTGGTTCAAGAACCTGCTGACCTACCGCCTGACCCAGGATGTCCCGTTCGAGCCTGAAGCACTGGAAGCTGCCCTGGCCAGCAAGCCGGCCCGCCCCTGCGCCAGCCAGGAACTGACCACTTATGGTTTCGTCGCCCCGTTCGGCAAGGGCGAGGACGCACCACTGGTGCACGTCAGCGGCGAGTTCATGCTGATCGCCGCGCGTAAAGAAGAACGCATCCTGCCCAGCAGCGTGGTCAACGATGCGGTGAAGGAGAAAGTCGAAGAGATCGAGACCGAGCAAATGCGCAAGGTCTACAAGAAGGAACGCGACCAGATCAAGGACGAGATCATCCAGGCCTTCCTGCCGCGCGCCTTTATCCGACGCTCGATGATCTTCGCCGCCATCGCCCCGCGCCAGGGCCTGATCCTGGTCAACTCGGCCAGCGCCAAGCGCGCCGAAGACCTGCTGTCGACCCTGCGTGAAGTGATGGGCTCGCTGCCGGTGCGCCCCGTGAGCGTCAAGATCGCCCCGGTCGCGACCATGACCGACTGGGTCAAGGCCCAGGCGCCGGCTGCGGACTTCTATGTGCTCGACGAATGCGAGCTGCGCGACCAGGCCGAGGACGGCGGCATCGTGCGGTGCAAACGCCAGGACCTGACCGGCGAGGAAATCCAGCTGCACCTGAGCACCGGCAAGGTGGTCACGCAACTGGCCCTGGCCTGGCAGGACAAGCTGTCGTTCGTGCTCGACGACAAGACCGTGATCAAGCGCCTGAAGTTCGAGGAGCTGCTGCAGGAGCAGGCCGAGCAGGACGGCGGTGACGAAGCCCAGCAACAGTTCGATGCCAGCTTCCTGCTGATGATGATGACCTTCAACGAGTTCCTGCCGGCGCTGTTCGAGGCGCTGGGTGGCGAGGAGATTCCGCAGGGGGTCTAAGCTATCCCGCATGCCGGTGCGGGTCCGGAGACGATCCCGATCTGCACCGCTCGACAACCTGCTACTTAGCCTTTTCACGGCCTTTCCCCCTCTGCAACACCGTTGCCGGGTGCGCAGCTGGATGCCTTCCATGTCAGCGTCAACCTGCGGCACGCAAGCACCGCTCCAATCCTGACGGTTTATCCTCCTTTCTCGCTCATCCAAGAAGGTAACGCCCCCATCAGAGGACGAGCTTCCTACTGCGCCCGCTCGACACCACTACGTAGGCTGACCTCACTTGAACGTGCCATACAACTACACCTTCAGAGGGCATAACCATGAGTAGTCCTACACTCGTCAACGAAAAATCATTTACCGCCCAAGTCTATATTCTCGACGGCGACATCAAACGCCCGATACGCATCGACGATGCCGGCTGGCTGTCGGTGCTCAATGGCAGCATCTTGCCCACAACCCTTTGGTTCGCATGCTATGAGGAAAACGGCCAACAGACCTACCTCATCAAGGAGCACACCAACGGCGCAAGCTCGAATGGTCCTGCCCTCAGCCTCAGTGCCAATGATTACCTGGGCCTTTACAAGAATGCGACGAGGCGCTGGATGGTACTTAAAGCAGACGGAAGCACGCTGCAAAAACAAGACCCAGCAGACGTCCAGGTGACGATCCGTACAATTGGTGGCAGGAACTGGAAGGTCAACGACAACTTCCTTAAGGTGCGTGAGGGCACAGGCAGTCGTATCCAGCTACACATCCTCAAATGGGGTGTCAGTCAGTTCTAGGTGTTCGGTGCCGCGCCTCGCGGTCGAGGGTTGTGGTGCTTTGACAGGCGGCTTGCCCGTCAGCCTTGATATGTGCATTATAGTGCGCACTGTGAGGACGACCTCACGACGCTGCGCGTGATCGTATCGGGGACGGCCCCATCATTAATAGATGGAGACACACCATGTCCTGGATCATCCTGTTCTTCGCCGGCCTGTTCGAAGTTGGCTGGGCTGTCGGCCTCAAGTACACCGACGGCTTTACCCGCCCCCTGCCCACCGTGCTGACCGTCGGCGCCATGGTCATCAGCCTCGGCTTGCTGGGCCTGGCCATGAAAGAGCTGCCGCTGGGTACCGCCTACGCCATCTGGACCGGCGTTGGCGCCGTGGGTACCGTCATCGCCGGGATCATCCTGTTCGGTGAATCCATGGCGTTGATCCGCCTAGCCAGTGTTGCCCTGATCATCACCGGCCTGGTCGGCCTGAAGGTCAGCGCCAGCTGACCTTGCGCCTTATCCCTTCCTAACGCACATCGCCGCGCAGCAGGCTCACCTGCTCGCGCAGCGCTTCAGGCTGCGCCGCTTCCACCGGGATGGCGGCGCCTGCCACGAGGGTCACCCGCGACCACAGGCGCTTGAAAAAGCCCTTGTTCGGGTCGCGACTGAAGAAACTGCCCCACAGCCCCTGCAATGCCAGCGGTATCACCGGCACTGGCGTTTCCGAAAGGATCCGGCTGACCCCACCCTTGAACACATCGATCTCGCCGTCGGCACTGAGCTTGCCCTCGGGGAAGATGCACACCAGCTCGCCCTCGGCCAGGTACTGCTTGATGCGGGCGAAGGCACGTTCATAGATCGCCTCATCCTCGCCACGCCCGGCGATGGGGATGGTGCCGGCGGTGCGGAAGATGAAATTGAGCACCGGCAGGTTGTAGATCTTGTAGTACATGACGAAGCGGATCGGCCGGCGAATGGCGCCGCCAATCAGCAGCGCATCGACAAACGACACGTGGTTGCACACCAGCAATGCCGCCCCTTCATCGGGAATACGCTCAAGCTCGCGGTGCTGCACCCGGTACATCGAGTGGCTGAGCAGCCAGATCAGGAAGCGCATGGTGAATTCCGGCACGATGCGGAAGATGTAGGCGTTGACCGCGATGTTGAGCAGCGACACCACCAGGAACAGCTGCGGGATGCTCAGCTTGGCCAGGCTCAACAGGACGATGGTGACGATCGCCGACACCACCATGAACAACGCATTGAGGATGTTGTTGGCGGCGATCACCCGGGCCCGCTCGCCTTCGGCGGTACGCGCCTGGATCAAGGCATACAGCGGCACGATATAGAAGCCGCCGAAGATACCCAGGCCGACGATCGAGGCCATGATCCACCAGGCCTGGCTCATGCCCAGCAAGTCCAGCCAACTGTGCGGCGCCGCGCCTGCCGGCACATCGCCCGAATGCCACCACCAGAGCAGGCCGAACAAGGTCAGGCCGAACGAGCCGAACGGCACCAGGCCGATTTCCACCTTGCGCCCGCTGAGGCGTTCGCACAGCAGCGAGCCCACCGCGATGCCCACCGAGAACAGGGTCAGCACCAGGGTTACCACGGTCTCGTCGCCGTGCAGCCAGTCCTTGGCGTAGGCCGGGATCTGCGTGAGGTAGATGGCGCCGACGAACCAGAACCACGAGTTGCCGACGATCGAGCGCGACACCGCCGGGGTCTGCCCCAGGCCCAAGCGCAGGGTGGCCCAGGACTGCTTGAAGATGTTCCAGTCGAGTTTCATTTCCGGTGCCGCTGCCGCCGCCCGGGGGATCCAGCGGCTGGCCAGGTAGCCGAGCACGGCAGTGCCGACCACCCCGCCGGCCACCACCGTGGCGTAGCTGGAAGCCGACATCATCACCCCGGCGCCGATGGTGCCGGCGAGGATCGCCAGGAAGGTGCCCATCTCCACCAGGCCGTTGCCGCCCACCAGTTCTTCTTCACGCAGGGCCTGGGGCAGGATCGAGTACTTCACCGGGCCGAACAGCGCCGAGTGGGTACCCATGGCGAACAGCGTCAGCAGCATGAGCTCCAGATGGCTGGTGATGAAACCGACGGCACCGATGGCCATGATCACGATCTCGGCCAGCTTGATCGCGCGGATCAGCCGGTCCTTGGCGAACTTCTCGCCGAACTGCCCCGCCAGCGCCGAGAACAGGAAGAACGGCAGGATGAACAGCAAGGCGCAGAGGTTGACCCAGATCGAGCGGTCGCCTTCCAGGCTCAGCTTATAGAGGATCGCCAGGATCAACGACTGCTTGAACAGGTTGTCGTTGAACGCGCCCAGCGACTGGGTAATGAAGAACGGCAAAAAGCGCCGCTTGCCGAGCAGGGTGAATTGCGAGGGGTGACTCATCGTCCGTGTACCTGTTTGGGCTTTGTCATTGGAGGCACGTTCAGCGCATAAAGCCACAAATCTGCACGGGAATGGACGATGAAGGCAAGCCCGTTGGCCGGCACGATGGAACGGCAACCGCGAAGCTGGCAGACTGCCGCCCCTCACCAACACGGAAGGTGCGCCCCTTGGGGCCGAACTGAACAGGGATGAAGGCCAGCCATTGATTCAATTGAATACCCACAACGCCCGGCTCAAGCGCACGCTGCAGGCGGCCAGCCACACCGCACGCACGGCCACGACCAAGCAGCAACTGCTGGCCGCCGTGGACGCCATGGCCGCCTTTTACGGCAACATGCAGTTCGACAACCGCTTGCCCTGGCTGATTGCCCTGCTCTGTGGGCCCCTGGCCATTGCCAGCATCGCAGGCTACTTGCAGGCCTACGAGCCGCTGCTGGCGCCGCTGGCCAAGCTGCTGGGCCAGAGCCTGCCGCAGCTGGCGTCCAACCTCACGCTCGGCCTGCTCGGCGCCGCTGCGTTCAGCCTGATCGTCCTTTACCAGCGCAGGAAGCTCATCCCTAATCTTGCCCACGACCTGGCCGAGCGCTCCAGCCTGATCACCGCCGGCCTGCAGGAAATCCCGGTGACCGACAGCCAGTTGCTTGAGGGCCTGCAAGCCGAGTTTCGCGACTATGTGCGCGGCAACCACAAACGCTTCCTGCGCCGCGCCGTGCAGGGCCACTATCAAGGCCGGCTGCACAGCTTCGACTACCGCTGGTACCACCTGCATTACGTGGACAAGCAGACCCACCAGGAAACCGAGTCCGATGGCAAAGGCGGCACTACCTCGAAAACCGTGACCACCTATCAGGAATACGATCGCTACAGCCTGGTGATCGACTTCCCTTGGGTGCAGGGCATCGCCCTGGGCGGCGGTAGCGGCGGCCGCTCATCCATGGTCGACATGGAGTACCCCTTCAAGACCGCATCGAGCGACTTCGACAGCGCCTTCAGCCTCACCGGCAGCTCGGCCATGGCCTGCGCCCGCTTCGCCAAGCCGGTGACGGTGCTGCACCTGCTCGACCTGCATCGCCAGCTTGATACGCCCAACCTGGAGTTTTCGCAGCACGGGCGCCTGTGCCTGAGCAGCAACGACAACCCGCTCGCTTTCAAGCTCACATGCGAGCTGACCCGCGCGAGCGATTTTCGCTTGCTGATCGACCACGGCGTGCACCTGCCACAGCTCAGCGCCCTGCTCGACGCCGTGCACACCCTGGCCGAGCAGCACGACGACAACTTCACAATGCCTACCCCGGCACAGCTACAGACGGAGCACTGACATGGACCTTTTCGCCCTTATCCTGTTGGCCGTGCTGATCGGCGTGCCGCTGATCGTCATCAGCCTGTACAACGGCATCGTCGGCAACCATAACCGGGTCAAACGCGCCTGGGCCGATGTGCTGACCTATGAAAGGCAGAAGACCAAGCTGCTCGATGCGCTGCAAGAGCAGGCCGGCCTGTACCGCGACCATGAACAAGGCGTGCTGGCTGGGATCACCCGCCTGCGCAGCGCCATTGCCGAGCTGCCTGTCGAGGCGGACGGCAAGCCCCTGGCCAAGGCCGAGGACGCCACCCGCTCGCTGCTCGGTGGGCTGCGCGTGGCCTTCGAGGCCTACCCCGAGCTCAAGGCCTCGGAGCTGATGAACAACCTCATGCGTGAAATCGCCGAGCAGCAACAGAACGTCGGCGCGGCCATCGTGATCTTCAACGGCGAAGTGGAGCGCTTCAACAACGGCATCCAGATGTTCCCAGGCTCCTTGGTCAACAGCGTGATGAACAAGCATGCGGCCGTCACCCCGTTCACCGATATCCAGGCCGCCGGCGCCTTCGACTACACACCCAACCTGTAAGACCGGTCAGCGCTGGGCAATGCACGGCGACACGAACAGCTCGCCGCGCCACGCCCCGCGCAAGGTGCGGCTGGCCACCAGGGCCCAGAGCATGGCCAGCGCCACCACCAGCACCTGACCGAACACGCTGAAGAAGCCGAGCTGCAGCCAGGCCGCCAGTTTCAACGTGGCCAGGCAATACACCCCCAGCGGGAAGGTGAAGCCCCACCAGCCCAGGTTGAACGGCATGCCCTGGCGCATGTAGCGCAGGGTGATCAGCACCGCCGTCAGCAACCACCACAACCCCGCGCCCCACAGCACGATACCGGCCACCAGCCCCAGGCCACGGGCCACCTCGCCCAGGCTGCCCAGGCCATTGGCGGCGAACACCGCCGGCGCGTCACCACCGAGCACCAGCATGCCCAGCGCACCGGTGCCGATCGGGCCCAGGGCCAGCCAGCTGGAGGCCGCCATGTTGGCCGGCGGCAGTTTGTGCAAGGCCATGCGCAGCATGAGGATGGTGAGGATGCTGAACGCTACCGGCAGCGACACCGCCCACATCACATAGCTGGTGATGACCACCAGGTACTGTGCGTGAGCGTCCGCCAGGTGCGGCGCCAGCAGCCCGCCGCTGGCGGCGGCGACTTCGGCAGCCACCACCGGCAGCAGCCACACCGCGGTCATCTGGTCGATGCTGTGCTCCTGGCGGGTGAACATCAGGTAGGGGATGGCCACCCCGCACAGCAGCGCCAGGCCCACATCCAACCACCACAGGCCCTCGACCCACGGCACCACCGCCTCGCCCCAACGCGCCAGGCCGAACACCAGCGCGCCATTGAGGATGGTGGCCAGCCCCATGGGGATGGTGCCGAAGAACATCGACACGGTGGAGTGGGCGAAAATCCGCCGGGCCTCGTCGAAGAACAGCACCCAGCGGGCGCCATACAAGACACAGAACAAGACGAACAGGCCAATGGTCAGCCACCACAGCCCTTCGGCCAGGCTGTCCAGCAGCGGGATGTGCAACTGGTGAAAGGCCAGTGCCAGCACGCCGGTACCCATGGTCGCGGCGAACCAGTTGGGGGTGAACTGGCGGATCACCTCGCGAGGATGGGCCAATTGGCTGAACGGGCGCCATGAAGGTGCGCGGGTCTGGGTGCATGGCATGGGCTGTCTCCTGGCCTTGTGTAAGGTGGATTCATCTTATGCCTTTGAAGAATATCTATATAACGGGTAATTTCTCTATCTGTTATCGATTTTAAAGATATAGCCCATGGCATGCCGCCTGGCATATGCTTGGCCGCTAACAAAGACAAGGATCCGTCGATGCTGCGCGCCCTTAAAAGCTACCCTGCCGCCGTCCGCCTGCTGCTGTTCACCACCTTCACCCTGACCACGGCCCGGGCGATCACCCTGCCCTACCTGGTGGTTTACCTGTCCGCGCACATGGCCCTGTCGATCGGCCAGACGGGCCTGCTGGTCGGTGGCGCGATGTTCCTGGCCTCGTTGCTGAGCCTGTATGGCGGACACCTGGTCGACACCCTGCGCAGCCACACGCTGATCGTGGCGAGCGCGCTGGTGTTCGCCCTGGCCATCGCGGGGATGGTGGCGAGTACCTCGGCAGTGCTGTTCTTCTGTTTCCTGGTGGTGGCCAACCTGGCCCAGACCGTGGTCGACATTGCCGCCAAGGCGGGGTTCTGCGCCTTGCTGCCCGAAGACCAGCGTGGCGAGGTGTTCGCCATCAAATACACCTTCAACAACATTGCCTGGGCCGCCGGGCCCATGCTCGGGGTGCTGCTGATCGAGGCCGACGACCACCTGCCGTTCCTGGTATCGGCACTGGTTGGCCTGGGCCTGAGCCTGGTTTATCAGCGCCTGGGCGAACGCGGCCTGTCGAGCCAGGGTGAGCACGCGCCGGCGACAGGCTTCATCCAGGTCGCCCTGGGCATGCTGCGCGACCGGCGTTTGGTGTGCTTCACCCTGGGCGGCGTGCTCAGCGCCGTGGTGTTCGGGCAGTTCACCGCCTACCTGTCGCAGTACCTGGTGGTGAGCATCCACGACCCCGCCGAAGTGGCGCGGCTGGTGGGCTACCTGGTGACCACCAACGCCCTCACGGTGATCGCCCTGCAGTACCTGATCGGCCGGCGCATGGCCCGCCAGCACCTGATGCCCTGGTTGATGGCCGGCATGGCCATGTTCATCGCCGGGCTGCTGGGTTTTTCCCTGGCCGGCTCGGCAGCGGCCTGGTGCCTGGCCATGCTGGTGTTCACCTTGGGCGAAATCATCGTCATTCCCGCCGAATTCATGTTCATCGACCTGATCGCGCCGGAACATCTGCGTGGGATCTACTACGGCGCGCAGAACCTCTCCAACCTGGGCGCGGGGCTGGGGCCGATGCTGGTGGGCCTGGCCCTGGGGTACATGGCGCCGGCGTCGGTGTTCTATCTGCTGATCGGGTCTGTGCTGCTGGCGGCGGTGTTCTACTGGTTGGGCACGCGCGGGGCGCAACAGCTGTAGGAGCGGCCTTGTGTCGCGATAGGGCTGCAAAGCAGCCCCAGAAATTCGCATGTGACACACAAGGCCGCTCCTACAAGGACCGAGCTGGGCGTGAGCCTGCGACGTCCTGCCACTGCGACCAACGTCGGCGCTGACGAACCCGCCCCTGCGTGCCAGACTGATTGATCGTGACCGCGTTTCATTTTTTGCTCCGGAGTTTGCATGTCGTTGTCCAGCGGGCTGATCGCCGTGGTCGCCCTGGCCTATATGGCCATCATGTTCGCCATCGCCTTCTACGGCGACCGCCGCAGCACCCCGTTGCCGCCGAAGCTGCGTGCCTGGGTGTACAGCCTGTCGCTGGCGGTGTACTGCACCAGCTGGACCTTCTTCGGCGCGGTCGGCCAGGCCGCCGAGCAACTGTGGGCGTTCCTGCCGATCTACCTGGGCCCGGTGCTGCTGCTGATCTTCGCGCCCTGGGTGCTGCAGAAGATGGTGCTGATCAGCAAGCAGCAGAACATCACCTCGATCGCCGACTTCATCGCCGCCCGCTACGGCAAGTCGCAAACCCTCGCCGTGGTGGTGGCGCTGATCTGCCTGGTCGGGGTGCTGCCCTACATTGCCCTGCAGCTCAAGGGCATCGTGCTGGGGGTCAACCTTCTGATCGGCGCCAATGCCGATGCCACCGGCAGCCGGGTGCAGGACACCGCGCTGGTGGTGTCGCTGGTGCTGGCGCTGTTCGCCATCGTCTTCGGCACGCGCAGCCTTGACGTCACCGAGCACCACCGTGGCATGGTCCTGGCGATCGCCTTCGAGTCGCTGGTCAAGCTGCTGGCGTTCCTCGCCGTGGGCGCCTTCGTGGTGTTCAACCTGTATGACGGTTTCGACGACCTGTTCACCCAGGCGCGCCAATCGGTACACCTGGAAAGCTACTGGCAGGAGACCATCAACTGGCCGTCGATGGTGGTGCAGACCGCCGTGGCGATGATGGCGATCATCTGCCTGCCCCGGCAGTTCCACGTCACCGTGGTGGAGAATATCGAGCCCCAGGACATGCGCCTGGCACGCTGGGTGTTCCCGCTGTACCTGGCCCTGGCCGCGCTGTTCGTCGTACCCATCGCCCTGGCCGGGCAGATGCTGCTGCCGGGCACGGTGATCTCCGACTCGTTCGTGATCAGCCTGCCGTTGGCCGAAGCCCACCCAAGCCTGGCGCTGCTGGCCTTCATCGGCGGCGCCTCGGCGGCCACCGGCATGGTCATCGTCGAGGCCGTGGCGCTGTCGACCATGGTCTCCAACGACATGCTGCTGCCTTGGCTGCTGCGCCGCAACAACGCCGAGCGGCCGTTCGAAGCGTTCCGCCACTGGATGCTCTCGGTGCGCCGGGTGACCATCGTGGTGATCCTGCTACTGGCCTATGTGAGCTACCGCTTGCTCGGCTCCACCGCCAGCCTGGCGACCATCGGCCAGATCGCCTTCGCCGCCGTGACCCAGCTCACCCCGGCCATGCTCGGCGCGCTGTACTGGAAACAGGCCAACCGCCGCGGCGTGTTTGCAGGCCTGGCCGCCGGCATCTTCCTGTGGTTCTACACCCTGGTGCTGCCGATCGCCGCCCACAGCCTGGGCTGGTCGCTGTCGCTGTTCCCGGGGCTGGCCTGGCTGCACGGCAACCCGCTGGACCTGCCGATCACCCCGCTCACCCAAGGCGTGGTGCTGTCGCTGGCGGGCAACTTCACCCTGTTCGCCTGGGTCTCGATCCTGTCGCGCACGCGGGTCTCGGAACACTGGCAGGCCGGGCGCTTCATCGGCCAGCAGACCAGCGCCCGCCCCAGCAGCAAACCGCTGCTGGCCGTGCAGATCGACGACCTGCTCAACCTGGCCGCGCGCTTCGTCGGCGAAGAGCGTGCCCGGCAGAGCTTCATCCGCTTCGCCTACCGCCAGGGCAAGGGCTTCAACCCCAACCAGAACGCCGACGGTGACTGGATCGAACACACCGAGCGCCTGCTCGCCGGGGTACTCGGCAGCTCTTCGACCCGCGCAGTGGTCAAGGCGGCCATCGAAGGCCGCGAGATGCAGCTCGAGGATGTGGTGCGCATCGCCGACGAGGCCAGCGAGGTGCTGCAGTTCAACCGTGCGCTGCTGCAGGGCGCCATCGAGAACATCAACCAGGGCATCAGCGTGGTCGACCAGAACCTGCACCTGGTGGCCTGGAACCGGCGCTACCTGGAGCTGTTCAACTACCCTGACGGGCTGATCAGCGTCGGCCGGCCGATTGCCGACATCATCCGCTACAACGCCGAGCGTGGCCTGTGCGGCCCGGGCGAAGCGCAGGTCCATGTGGCCCGGCGCCTGCACTGGATGCGCCAGGGCCGCGCGCACTCCTCCGAGCGGCTGTTCCCCAATGGCCGGGTGATCGAGCTGATCGGCAACCCGATGCCCGGCGGTGGTTTCGTCATGAGCTTCACCGACATCACCCCGTTCCGCGAAGCCGAGCAGGCCCTGCGTGACGCCAACGAAGGCCTGGAGCAGCGGGTGGCCGAGCGCACCCACGAGCTGTCGCAGCTCAACCAGGCGCTCACCGAGGCCAAGAGCCGCGCTGAGGCCGTCAGCCAGTCCAAGACCCGCTTCCTCGCTGCCGTCAGCCACGACCTGATGCAGCCGCTCAATGCCGCGCGGCTGTTCTCCGCCGCGCTGTCGCAGCAGGCCGAGGGCATGAACGATGAAGCCCGACAACTGGTGCAGCACATGGACAGCTCGCTGCGCTCGGCCGAAGAGCTGATCAGCGACCTGCTGGACATCTCGCGCCTGGAAAACGGCAAGGTCACCCCCGACGTCAAAGCCTTTGCCCTCAACGAGCTGTTCGACACCCTCGGTGCCGAGTTCAAGCTGCTGGCCGCCGAAAAAGGCCTGGCGTTCCGCCTGCGCGGCAGCCGCCTGCGGGTGGAAAGCGACATGAAGCTGCTGCGCCGGGTGCTGCAGAACTTCCTCACCAACGCCCTGCGCTATGGCAAGGGCCCGATCCTGCTGGGCGTGCGGCGCCAGGGCGAGCGCCTGTGGCTGGAGGTGTGGGACCGCGGCCCGGGCATCGCCGACGACAAGCTGGCGGTGATCTTCCAGGAATTCAAACGCCTGGACAGCCACCAGACCCGCGCCGAAAAAGGCCTGGGCCTGGGCCTGGCGATTGCCGATGGCTTGTGCCGGGTACTGGGCCATCGGCTGGAAGTCCGCTCCTGGCCGGGCAAGGGCAGCGTGTTCCGGGTCAGCGTGCCGATTGCCCGCAGCGCCGCACCGGCGACGCCGGCACCGATGGAGCAGCCAGGCCAACCACTGGCCGGGCTGCAGGTGCTGTGCGTGGACAACGAAGACAGCATCCTGATCGGCATGAACAGCCTGCTCAGCCGCTGGGGCTGCCAGGTGTGGACCGCCCGCAACCAGGCCGAATGCGAGGCGCTGCTGACCAAGGGACTGCGCCCGCACCTGGCGCTGGTGGACTACCACCTGGACGATGGCGAGACCGGCACCGGGCTGATGGGCTGGCTACGGGCGCGCCTGGGCGAGCCGGTACCGGGGGTGGTGATCAGTGCCGACGGGCGCAACGAGACCATCGCCATGGTCCATGCCGCCGGCCTGGACTACCTGGCAAAGCCGGTCAAGCCCGCAGCGCTGCGCGCCCTGCTCAATCGGCATCTGAGCCTGGTTCAGTAACGGCTTCGTCGCTTAAGGCGCGCTCGATCAATTCGGCCGGCAGGCTCTTGCTGGTCCGGGCGCCGAGCAGCTTGAGCTGCTCGCTGCGGCTGACCAGGTTGCCGCGCCCTTCGCAGAGCTTGTTGCGCGCTGCGGCGTAGGCCTTGTCGACCTGTTGCAGGCGGGCGCCGAGTTCGTCCAGGTCCTGGATGAACAACACGAACTTGTCGTACAGCCAGCCAGCGCGCTCGGCGATCTCGCGGGCGTTCTGGGTTTGCCGCTCTTGCTTCCACAGGCTGTCGATCACCCGCAGGGTGGCCAGCAGGGTGGTCGGGCTGACGATCACGATCTGCCGGTCGAAGGCTTCCTGGAACAGGTTCGGCTCAGCCTGCAGCGCCGCCGAGAACGCTGCCTCGATCGGCACGAACAGCAGCACGAAATCGAGGCTGTGCAGGCCATCGAGGCGGTTGTAATCCTTGCTCGACAGGCCTTTGACATGGTTGCGCAGCGACAGCACATGCTGCTTGAGCGCGGCTTCGTCGTTGTTGCTGACGAACTGCTGGTAGGCGGTAAGGCTGACCTTGGCATCGACCACCACCTGCTTGTCGCCCGGCAGCATGATCAGCACATCGGGCTGGAAACGCTCGCCATCGGCGCTCTTGAGGCTGACCTGGGTCTGGTATTCGCGGCCCTTTTCCAGGCCTGCGTGCTCCAGCACCCGCTCAAGGATCAGCTCACCCCAATTGCCCTGGGTTTTCTGGCCCTTGAGCGCCTGGGTGAGGTTGGTGGCTTCGTCGGACAGGCGCAGGTTGAGCTGCTGCAGGCGCTCGAGCTCCTTGCCCAGCGAGAAGCGCTCGCGGGCCTCCTGCTGATAACTTTCCTCGACGCGTTTCTCGAACGCCTGGATGCGCTCCTTGAGCGGGTCGAGCAACTGGCCCATTTGCTGCTGGCTGGTCTGGGCGAAGCGCTGCTCGCGCTCGTCGAAGATCTTCGTGGCCATTTCGGCGAACTGGGCGCGCAGGGTGTCACGCGCTTGCTGCAGGTCTTCCAGGCGCTGTTGGTGGCTTTCCTGCTGCTCACGCAATTCGGCCTCCAGGCGAGCCGCCTGCGCTTCAAAGCGGCGCAGCTCGGCTTCACGGTTGGCACGCTCCAGGCTCCAGGCGTGGGCGGCGTCGCGGGCATTGTCGCGGTCGATCTGCAAGAGCTCCAGCTCGCGCCCCTGGGCGGCCAACTGGGCCTGCTTGACGGTGTTGGCTTCGCTCAGATCGCTGATCTCGTCACGGCCGGCGTCAAGCTGGGCCTGCAGGCCTTCGTGGGCCAGCTGGGCACTACTCAGGCGCTCTTCGAGCAAGGCCCGTTCTGCGTCCCGGGCACCCTGGCGGCGCTGAACCTGCATGACCCATCCCAGGCAGGGCAAGGCACCCGCCACCAACCCCAGCAGAATGCTGGTCAGATCCACTGCCATGGTTACCCCAAACGATCTTTTGCGAATGCTGCGCAGCTTATCAGCAGCTTGATCAGCTTGCCTGCGAGGCCTCATCGCAGGGCAAGCCTGCACCCACAGTGCGCAGCGCGATCAGCTGTCACCCCACTGGCGCAACAACCGTCGCGCCTCCTGTGAGCCCTGCCCCGCCGCCAGCTCCAGCCAGTAACGGGCCTGCTCGGGCTCCTGGGCCTGACATGCACGCCCGTACTCCAGCTGTGCGCGGCGATCACCGGCACGTGCAGCCTGGCGCAGCAGCTCGTGGCCGATGCGCCGGTCGCGGGCGTTGCCACAGTCGCGGCACAGCATCTGCCCCAGGCGGCTCTGGGCCACCACCACACCCTGGCGGGCCGGCTGTTTGAGCATACGCCCGGCCAGGTGCTTGACGCTGGGCTTGTCGCCCAGGCGCGGGCTGTCGAGCAGCCACAAGGCAACTTTCAGGGAAAAGTGTTTTTTGGGGGGCAACGATGTATCCGGACTGGCGAGGTGTTTACCGCGAAACTTCATGACCGACAGCGTAGGTGACTCAAGAGGCGCGCCACTCTACTCTTTTTTTTTCGCTACGGCCCGGCAGACTTTCGGCCAGGATCGATTTTTTTTCATGTTTTTTTCTTGACGTTTTTGCGAGGCGTATCTCCACCCCCGCTGCACCACCCCGATTGTCGGACACTTGCTGAAACTGCTGGCACGCCCGTGCTAGAGCAAGTGCTCGTGACAATCCACAGAAGCTGTGGATAACTCGGTGGACAACCCCCTCATGAAGCCCGCAAACCCCTATGAACCGGGGCTTACAGTCAAACTGTCGATTTTTTCACCAGTAAAAATTAGTGTTTTTTTTCATTGACTTAAGCTTGCAGTCAAGTCATTGGCGAAGCGTTTGCAGCCTGTTGCACGGGGCTAACAGCCACTGTCTCAAATGTGTACAAGTGCACCATCAAACGGCATGGGCGTGCTCGAAAACAGGCCATCCAGGCATTCAATGGGGCAGTTCCCCTCTTCACAGCACCGACAAGAATCGACATAATGGCCGGCTTCGCTGAAAACAACTGGATGCTTGCCAACCCTCGAACATTCGTGTAGGGTGCGCCCTGTTAGTACCCAGCTGAAAGTCAATTCCGGCCACACAGTCCTCGCATACGCCCTCGACCACGAGCAGGCAATGCCCCATCAGGACCGGCCCATTCGATGATCCACTTGGCAGCCAACGCTGCTCAAGCACGAATCACGTCTCAGATTGATCAGGATCTTCCCCGGTGCCTCGAACCCTGGCCCCGGTGTGCTGCCTGCCTTTTGTCGTACCTACCAGTCAGCCCAGCGCCCACCTTTGCTTGCGCCACTCTGGCTGCCCTGTTCCAGTCAGGTTCTGCGTCTCCTTAATAAAGACGTCACTGGAACGTTTCTATTGTGCACGGATCAAACACCGTGTCTTACGCAGGAACATCCAACAATATGAGTAACCATCATCAAATTCAGGTTGCCGCTGGCACCCTCTCCAAAGCCTTCGCTCCACTGAAGTGCCTGATCGTAGCGCCCCGCAAGGGCAGCTTCAGCTTCACCCTGGTCGACGAGTATGGCGTCGCTTGCCACTCCGAGCGCCTGTACCCGGACCAGTACACCCGCGCCGAGCCCTTGCAGGCAGTGATCGAGCGCACCCGCCAGTCGCTGGTTGCATGAATGAATGGCGCGCGATTCATGCCATGAATCCATGCCCATGCAAGCTGCCTGACGGTTCTTGGCTTAATTGCCAGCGGGCATATGCCCCGCAACCTCAGGCAGCAATCGATTTAAAAACAGCCCTTTACACCATGCTTATCACACTACACTTCAACTCGAGCGGCCGTGGTCGCTTCCGACGGGCCTGACCACTCACCAGCTGCCAAGCTCCAGCGCCCGTCGGTCCTGATCTGTTCGAGGGCACCATGGGCATCGCTGCGAACGAGTTGAGTCGATACGTGATCCGGCCAACGCTGATCTACCTGAACCGCCACTGCGAAAGCGCCGAAGCATTGTTACTGGGCGTTGCCGCCAGCCAGTCGGCACTGGGCTCCGCCTTGCACGACCGGCGCGGTCACGGCCTTTACCGCATTGCCGAGCACCGCCACCGCTGCCTGTGGGACCAATTCCTCGCCCGTGACCCCGAGCTGGCCAGCCTGGTCCGTGGCCTGGCCAGCCAGCACGCCTTCCTCGGCGGGCCGCATCTGGAACTCACGGTAAACCTGCGTTACGCCACCGCCATTGCCTGGATGCTCATCGAGGAGCAGGCCACCCCGCTACCCGCCGCCGACGACCTGTTGGGGCTGGCGCGTATCTGGCGCCAGACCTTCAACCCCCAGGGCCGCTTGCGTGACTTCGCCAGGGCCTGGCAGCACTGCATCGAACCCGTTGCGACAGAACCGTTCTGAGAGTCGTTCTCGTATACACCCCGGAAAAAAGGAATTTTGGTCGGATTGTCCTACAAAACCGCTCTATCTCCCGCGATACAGCCTATAGCGTGGAGCGAGATTTGTTGGTAGCTTTCCGCCCCGGAGATCCCAAGGAGTTTCTAATAATGAAAAAAGCAATGCTCAAAACCTCCCTCGGTATTGCCGTTGCCCTCGCTTCCAGCCACTTGCTCGCCAGCGGTTTCGCGCTGAACGAACAAAGTGTCAGCGGCATGGGGACAGGTTTCGCGGGTCGTTCTTCTTCTGCCGAAGATGCCAGCACCGTGTACGGCAACCCGGCGGGCATGGCGCGCCTCAAGCGCGAACAAATCACCGTGGGTGGCGCAGCCATCTTTGCAAAATCCGACATTTCCGGCCGTGGCAGCAACCTCGGGGGGGAAACCGACGGTGACATGGTCCCGGTCGTCGGCGTGCCGATGGGTTACTACGTCAAGCCAATCGACGATAACTGGAGCGTCGGCTTCGGTGTATACGTACCGTTCGGCCTGGTTACCGACTATGGCAGCGGCGACGCCGCACGCTACTGGGGCAAGAAGAGCCACGTCGAAGTGGTGACCTTCCAGCCCACCATCAGCTATGCCTTCAACGACAAGGTGTCGATCGGCTTCGGTCCGACCATCAACCGCATCAAGGGCGAACTGGGCTCTAACACCGTCAACCCGTTCACCCCTGGCCGCAATGACGGCGAAGTGAAGATCAAGGGCGACGACACCGCCGTCGGCTACAACATCGGCATCATGGTCCAGGCCACCGACCGCACCCGCATCGGCCTGACCTACCACTCGATGGTCGACTACAAGCTTGAAGGCGATACCAAGGTCAACAACGCGCTCCTCGGCCCGTTCAGCGGCAGCAAGTTCGACGCCGAACTGAAGATCAAGACGCCGGAGTCGGCCGACTTCTCGATCACTCACGAGCTGGATGACCAGTGGACCCTGTACGCAGGCACCACCTTCACCCGCTGGAGCCGCCTGAAAGACATCACCGTCACCAACGAGCTGCCGGCACAGGTTGCCGCCAGCCCGGTCGGGCGCGGGCTGGGCACCATCACCGAGGAGCAGAACTGGCATGACACCTGGGCTGGCGCCATCGGTGCGGCCTACAAGGTGAACAAGGAGTGGACCCTGCGCACAGGCTTCTCCATGGACCAGTCGCCGACCAACAACCAGGACCGCTCGCCGCGCATTCCTACTGGCGATCGCAAGATCTTCAGCCTGGGCGCCGGCTACAGCCCGACCGACGACATGACCATCGACGTGGCCTACTCCTACCTGTGGGAGGAAGACACCAAGGTCAACCTGGCAAGCCCGACCAAGGGCACCTATCAGGCCAAGTACGAAAACAGTGCCCACGGTATCGGTGCATCCCTCACCTACCGCTTCTGAGTCACTGCCGCAGCATGAAGAAACCGCCCTCGTGGCGGTTTTTTCATGCCTGCACGTGCCAGCTGTCGCCCAGACAGTCCTGCAGATACGCCATGAAGGCACGCACCTTGGTGGTCATGGCATGGCGGTCCGCCAGGCACAGGTAGACATCCATCGGCTCGGTCTGGGCGTAGGCCTGGGCCCTGTCACTGAACTCGAACAACGGCACCAGCCGCCCGGCGTCCAGATGCGGTCGCGTGATGAACTCGGCCAGGCGGGTGATACCGCCATCGTTCAGTGCCATCTGGGTCAGGGCATCGATGTCGTCACTGATCAGTACCGGTCCGAACTGCGCCTCGAAACGCAGGCCATCGCGCATGAACCCCCAGGGCAGGAAGCGCCCGTCCACCGGGTAGCGGAACACCAGGCAGCGGTGCTCGCGCAGCGCCTCAGGCGTAGCCGGCCAGCCGTTGGCAGCCAGGTAACCGGGCGAGGCGCAGCAGATGAAGGGAATACGCGCGATATGCCGGGCCAGCAGATGATCTTCAAGCTGCGGGGTGATGCGCAGGCTGACGTCGACGTCCTCGCGGGCATGATTGACCTTGCGGTCAGTCATCACCAACTCTATCGAAAGCTGCGGATAGCGCGCGGCAAACGCCGGGATCAGCGGCGCCAGCACATGCCGACCAAAGGCCGAACTCGAGGCAATGCACAACCTGCCCTGCGGTTCGCTGTCAGGCGTGGCCACGGCTTGCTCGGCCAGGGCAAGGTCACGCTCGATATGGCTCACCCGCGCGTAGTACAGGCTGCCTGCCGGTGTAAGCGCCATACTGCGGGTGGTACGCGACAGCAGGCGGACCTGCAGGTGAGCCTCCAGGCGCGCCAGGTTCTGGCTGACTGCTGCCGGGCTAAGCCCCAGCACGCGGGCGCCCCCGGCAATGCTGCCGGCCTCGACCACCTTGATGAAACTGCGGATGGCGTTGAGCAGGTCCATGGCGTGCCCTTCGGATTCGTAAGAATCTCTTTATAAAGAACACACTGGGCAAGGTCTACAGGCGCCTGGGCAGTCATTGCTAACCTGCGCCCTCACCTTTCGCACAGGACTAGCCATGAACGAGCCCCTTACACTGCGCAACCGACGCAAGCTGCACCCAGCTGCGACACCCTATGTCTTTGCCTTTTTCATGTCGGGGATCATGGCCATGCTGATGTGCTTCGTGATCACCGCAGCCACCGCCGGGGTAGGTGACGATTACCTGAGCAAGGTGCTCAAGGCCTACCAGCTGGCGATGCCGGTGGCCTTTGTTTGTGTGCTGATGGTACGGCCACTGGTTGTGCGCCTGGTGGCGCTGACGGTGCACCCTTATTCAGGCCAGCTCACGGCTGCGACGCAATCGCCTTCTCGATCGCCGCAGTAAACGCCGGATCATCCGGCTTGGTCAGGCTGGAGAAATTGCCGATGACCTTGCCCTTGCGGTCCACCACGTACTTGTAGAAGTTCCACTTCGGTGCGCTGCTCTGATGCGCCAGCTCGACGAACAGCGGGATCGCATCCTTGCCGCGTACCGGCTGGGTCTTGGTCATGGTGAAGGTCACACCGTAGTTGGCGTAGCAGACCTTGGCTGTCTTCTCGCTGTCGGCGTCTTCCTGCTTGAAGTCGTTGGACGGCACGCCCAGCATCTCAAGCCCTTGGCCGTGGTAGGCCTTGTAGGTCGTTTCCAGCCCTTCGAACTGCGGGGCGAAGCCGCAATAGCTGGCGGTATTGATCACCACCAGCGGCTTGCCGGCAAAGCGCTGGCACAGGTCGATCTGCTCCTTGCCACGCAGTTCGGGCAGGCTGCCCTGCAGCAGCGCCGGGCAGTCAGCAGCCCAGCTAGAAGTCGCGGCGGCCAGGGCCAGCAAGGGTAAGGTCAGCCAGCGTGCATGCATCAAGAGGTGCTCCTGCAGGAAAATGCTTCTTGCAGGGTAGCGCCTAACACAGGCTCATGCCCAGTTGCATGAGCGCCAGCCCGCCCTTGTGCCAGCCCCACCACACCAAGGCCAGCAACAGCAGCCCGGCCAGGGCCAGCAGGCTGCGCGCCAGTTGCCGGTTCATGCCGCCTGCGCCTGCAACCGGGCCACCGGGCGCTCGCGCACCGGCCAGTTGAGTGCAGCGGCCAGCAGGCTGAGCAGGATCGAGATCTGCCAGACCAGGTCGTAGCTGCCGGTCTGGTCATACACCACACCGCCCAGCCAGCCCCCCAGGAACGCCCCCAGCTGATGGAACAGGAACACGATACCCCCGAGCATGGACAGGTTGCGCACACCGAACAGCGTGGCCACGGTGCCATTGGTCAGTGGCACCGTCGACAGCCACAGCAGGCCCATGGCGATGCCGAACAGGTAGGCGCTGACCTGGGTCACCGGCGCCCACAGGAACAGCACGATCACCACCGCCCGCAAAAGGTACAACGCGGTCAGCAGGCGCGGCTTGGACATGCGCCCGCCCAGCCAGCCGGCGGTGTAGGTACCGACGATGTTGAACAGCCCGACCAGCGCCAGCACCGTGGTACCGGTAATGGCCGGCAAGTGCTGGTCGACCAGGTAGGCCGGCAGGTGCACGCCGATGAAAACCACCTGGAAGCCGCAGACGAAGAAGCCCAGGGCAAGCAACCAGAAACCCGAATGCGAGCAGGCCTCGCGCAACGCCTGGCCAAGGCTCTGATCGGCGCCCTGGGCAGGCATCGGGTTGTCGCGCAAAAGGCCCACCAGCGGCACGATCAGCGCCACCATCAGGCCCAGCACCAGCAGCGCCGCCGACCAGCCCAGCCACTGGATCAGGCCGAGGGTGCCGGGCAGCATGGCGAACTGCCCGAACGAACCCGCCGCGCTGGCGATGCCCATGGCCATGCTGCGCTTTTCCGGCGGCACGGCACGGCCGACCACGCCGAGAATCACCGAGAACGACGTGCCAGACAGCCCGATACCGATCAACAGGCCGGCACTGAGCGACAGCGACCAGAGCGAGTCGGCCATGCCCATCAGCACCAGCCCCGTGGCGTACAGGATGCCGCCGATGATCACCACCTTCGCCGCGCCCAGCCGGTCGGCCAGCGCGCCGGAGAACGGCTGGGCCAGGCCCCAGATCAGGTTCTGCAGGGCGATGGCGAAGGCGAACACCTCGCGGCCCCAGCCGAAATCGGCGCTCATCGGCGCCAGGAACAGGCCGAAGCCATGCCGCACACCCAATGACAGCGCAAGGATCAGCGCCGCCCCCAGAAGCACCCAACCGCTGGTCCGCCATACGGAAGTCATTGTCGTTGTCTCCAGCACATCGCAAGGTTTATGCGGGTATATACCCGCTTATGATCGTAATGAATCAAGCCAGCCGCTCCAGCAGGCGCACCAGTTCGTCGCGCTGGCCTTCGCCCAGTTGTTCCACCAGTTGCTGCTGGGCCTGCTGCCAGGCCGGGTGCGCCGCTTCAAGCCGCGCCTTGCCCGCCTCGCTCAACAGCACCAGCCGATTGCGTTGGTCATCGCCGTCGGCCAGGCACACCAGCCCCTCAGCCTCCAGCACCCGCAGATTGCGGCCCAAGGTGCTGCGCTCAAGGCCCATGGCCTCGGCCAGGCTGGTGATGCTCGGCCGGTCGAGCCGCTGCACATGGCGCAGCAGGGAAAACTGGGCGACATTGATGCCGAAGCCGGCAAGGGCCTCGTCGTAGTGTCGGCTCACCCCACGGGCAGCACGACGCAGGTGGGTACAGATGCATTCACTGGTCAGCATGGTTACGTGTATATACCCGCAATATGGATGTTGCAAGAAGTTTCATTGCCGCCGTCACGGCTGCAGGCGCCGGCGGATCGGCTCGAATTCCCGTGTGGCCTTGCGTGGCAGCGGGTCCGGCGCTCCCTGTTCGATCGCCTGCCAATACCGCCAAGGCACCTTGGCCGCACCCAGTTCGTAGTCCATGCCGTCCCAGCTGTCTTCACGGAAGCTGTAGAACGCCCAATGCAACTGCTGGCGGTCGAGCACCGTCAGCACGTCCTCCAGATACTGCCGACACCCAGGCAGGCGGCGCATGCAGCCGAACTCCCCGACCACCAGCCGCGAGCGCGGCAGCCCGACCGACGCGGCCCAGTTCAATGGCTGCTGCAGGTACCGCGCGACCCGTTCGCCATCCCACTGCTGCACCTGCCCGGCGAACGGCACCGGCCCCGGGTAGGCCAACGGCTGCAGACGGGCCATGTTCGGCGCACTGGTGGCGGCATAAGGCTCATACATGTGCACGCTATACAGCACGCGGGGGTCGTCCGGTATCGACGGCCAGTAATCGAAAGCATCAGCGGCGGCGTACCAACCGGCATCGAGCATGACCGGCGTCTTTTCGTCGACGTCGCGTATGGCCGCCAGCAGTTGCCGGTAAAGAGCCGGCAGGTCGCGCGCAGTGCCCTGCTGGCCCAGATACCACTGCTTCATCTGCGCCGCAGTGGCGTGCTCGGCCAGGCCACCGTGTTTTTCCGGCGCGGGCTCGTTGATGAGGTTGTAGGCGGCGATGGCCGGGTGGTCCCTGAGCGCCAGTGCCAGGTCACGCCAGAACCGTGCGGACTGGTCCCAGAAGCGCTTGTCCTGCCACAGGCGGTCATCGAAATGCCCCTGGTTGTTCTGCGCCCAACGCATGCCCGGTAGCGACAAGGGCGTGATCACGACTTTGAGGCCCGCCGTATGGGCACGGTCAAGGACTTCCAACAACTGTTGCAGATCGGCCTGCGCCAACCCTTGATAGTCATCCGCCGTGCCCAGGAGGAAATCGCGTGCCGACGGCCGCCACTTGTCATAGGAAAGCCGCACCCAACTGGCCCCATAGCCCTTGAGCGCATTGAAGTAGGCCTGGTCGGGGGGCAGTCGATTGAAGCTATTGCCGCCGTGGCGCGGCAGGCTCCAGAAGTCGACCAGGTCGGCGGCGCCCGCGGGCAGGCCGCTCAGGGCCAGCAGGCAGGCGAGGATCCAGTGGCGCATGTGCGCTCCTTGCGAGGGTGGAGCTGCCGAGGATATGTCAGCCCATCAAAGGAAATTTCCGCGACAACCGCAGGAAAATTCACACGCTGACAACCCGCTCAGCGCATCACCGCCAGCGCCACCACCACCGTCAATTCGAGCAGTTCCAGCAGTGCGCCAGCGGTGTCGCCCGTGGTGCCCCCCAGCCGCCGGCACATCAATTGGCGCAGCCAGCCGAATACCAGCAGTGCAGCCAGCAAAGCCGCCATCACTGCCCAGCTGCCCGCCATGCCCAAGGCCCCGGCGCAGCCCAGCAGTATCCAGCCAGCGGCCCGGCGCGGCAGATGCTCGGCCAATGCTGTGCCCAGTCCACCCGGGCGCACATAGGGCGTGGTCAGGAACAGTCCGAGCATCGCCGCCCGCCCGACTATCGGCGCCACCACCAGCAGGCCGCCTGCGCCGTCCTCCACCAGTACCCACAAAGCGCAGAACTTGAGCAGCAGCACCAGCACCAGGGTGACCACGGCAATCGGCCCGCTACGCGGGTCCTTCATGATCTGCAAGGTGCGTTCGCGGTCGCCGAAGCCGCCCAGCCAGGCGTCGGCGCTGTCCGCCAGGCCGTCCAGGTGCAGGGCGCCGCTGAGCAGCACCCACAAGGCCAGCAACAGCGCAGCGTGCAAGGGCGCCGCCGTACCCTGGAGCAGATGGCTGGCCAGCCACAGCAGCAGGCCGAACAGCAGCCCGACCGCGGGATAAAACAGCACCGAGCGCCCCATCTGGGCAGGCGTCGGCATACCTGGCAGGCTCACCGGCAGGCTGCTGAGAAACTGCAGGGCAATCCAGAACGGCAGCATCTCAGCCAACCTCGCGCAAATGGCCATCAAGGCTGGCCTCAAGGCGCATCAACGCCCCATGGCCGACCTCGACTTGCAGCAGCTGCTCACGGGGCAAGCCACGCGCCCTTGCCAGCAACAGGCGCATGACCCCGCCGTGGGTGACCAGCAGCACGCGCTTGCCGGCATGCGCGCGGGCCAGGCGTTCGACCGCTGCCACCACTCGCTCGGCAAACGCCAGCACCGGCTCGCCGGCTGGCGGCGTGAAGGCGTAGGGGTCGTTCCAGAACAGCCCCAGGGCATCGGCTTCGGTCTGCATGATCTGCGCCGCGCTGCGGCCTTCCCAGTCGCCAAAGTGCAGCTCGCGCACATCCGCCTCGCGCTGCACCGGCAAGCCCAGGCGCGCGCCCAGCTCGTCGGCGAACAGCGCGCAGCGTTGCAGCGGTGAGCTGACCACGATGTCCCAGGGGCCTGCCTGTGCCACGGCCTGGCGCATCTGGGCCCAGCCGGTAGCGGTCAGAGCATCGTCCAGGCTGCCGCGCAGGCCGCCACCCAGTTCGGTCTCGCCGTGGCGCAGCAGGTCGAGGATCATGCCGGGCGGTCCGCCACCGCCGCTTCGGCGAAGGTTGCCATTTGCCCGTGCAGGGCACAGGCCAGGCGCAGCAGTGGCACAGCCAGCGCCGCACCGCTGCCTTCGCCCAGGCGCAGGCCCAGGGCCAGCAGTGGCTCGGCCTGCAACGCGGCCAGCAGCATCTTGTGGCCCGGCTCGGCGCCCTGGTGGGCGAACAGCAGCCAAGGGCGGCATTGCGGGTTGAGGCGTACCGCCACCAGGGCGGCGACGCTGCAGATGAAGCCATCGACCAGCACCGCCACGCCGTGCTGGGCACAAGCCAGGTAGGCGCCGGCCAGCGCGGCGATCTCGAAACCACCGACACAGGCCAGGGCCTGCAGCGGTTGGTCGGCGCGCAACCCGTGCAGTACCAGCGCCGCCTCGATCACTTCGGCCTTGTGCCGCACACCGGCACTGTCCAGGCCGGTGCCCGGCCCGCTCAGCTCACGCGCCGGGCAGCTCAGCAAGGTGCTGGCCAGGGCCGCTGCCGCCGTGGTGTTGCCAATGCCCATCTCGCCGCCGATGAACAGCTGGGCGCCGTCCTCGACCGCACGCAGGGCGCTGTCGCGACCGGCCTGCAGGGCGGCGGCCAGCTGGGTGTCGGTCATCGCCGGCTGGCGGGCGAAGTTGGCCGTGCCCGCGCCCAGGCGCAGGTGGTGCACGCCGGGCAGTTCGAGAGACGGATCGACGGTGCCGAGGTCGACCACCTCCAGACCTGCGTCCAGCTGGCGGGCCAGCACGCTGATTGCCGCGCCGCCGCCGACGAAGTTGCGCAGCATCTGCCCGGTCACGGCTTGCGGGTAGGCGGAGATGCCCTCCTCCACCACCCCGTGGTCGCCGGCGAAGATGCTGATCGCAACCTTGTCCACGCTGGGCCGCTCGCGCCCCTGCAAGGCGGCCAGGTGAATCGCCAGGCCTTCGAGCTGGCCGAGGGAACCGGCAGGCTTGGTCAGTTGCTGCTGACGGGCGCGGGCCTGGTCCATGGCGGCGGTGTCGAGGGATTGGCAGGCATCACGCCACCACATCTGGGTCATAGAGCGGGTCCTTTGAGCATGAGAGGGAGGCCGGCCACGGTCAGCACCACGCGCTGACAGCGTTCGGCCACGGCCTGGTGCAACAGCCCGGCGTGGTCGACGTAGCGGCGGGTCAGTTCGCCCATGGGCACCACGCCCAGGCCGGTTTCGTTGCTGACCAGGATGATCGTGCCCGGCAATTGCTCAAGACACGCCAGCAGCGCATCGCGCTCCTGCACCAGGCGTTGCTCGTCGTCGAGCATCAGCAGGTTGGTCAGCCACAGCGTCAGACAGTCCACCAGCAGGCAACGCCCTGCGCCGGCTTCGGCACGCAGCACCTTGGCCAGGGCCAAGGGTTCTTCGATCAGCCCCCAGTCGGCCGGGCGGCGTTCACGGTGCAGGCGTACCCGTTCGTTCATCTCGCCATCCAACGGCTCGCTGGTGGCGATGTAGGTCACCGGCAGGCCGCTGCTGCTGGCCAGTTGCTCAGCCAGGCGGCTCTTGCCCGAGCGGGCGCCGCCGAGGATCAGGTTACGCATGGGCAGTGATTCCACACAGCTGGCGCAGGTGCGCGGTGTCCAGGTGCTGCTCGACCAGGTCGGCCAGGCGTTCGATATCGCGCTCGCGCAGGGCCTCGTAGTCGATGGCCTGTACATCGGCAAGCCCGGCCCAACGCAGCAGTGCCGCGCACGACTGGCTGCCTTCGAACAGGCCGTGCAGATAGGTGGCGAGAATCTGCCCGTCGGCACTGATGGCCCCGTCGCAGCGGCCGTCTTGCAGTTGCACGGCAGGATGCTCGAGGGCCGGGCCACGGCTGACTCCGGCGTGAATTTCGTAGCCCGCTATCGGTGACTGCTCCAAGGCCAGCGTGCCGCTGACGTTGCGCAGTTGCTTCTCGGCCTCAAGCACCGTCTCGTAGTCCAGCAGGCCAAGCCCGGCACTGGAGCCGGCCGGGCCTTCCAGGCCGAGCGGATCGTGAACGTCGCGGCCCAGCATCTGCAACCCGCCGCAAATGCCGATCAGCTTGCCGCCGTAGCGCAAGTGCCGGGCGATGGCCGTGTCCCAGCCACGCGCGCGCAACTGCGCCAGGTCACCGCGCACGCTCTTGGAGCCGGGCAGGATGATCAGGTCGGCGGGCGGGATCGGCTGGCCTGGGCCGATGAATTGCAGGTCGACCTGCGGGTGCAGGCGCAGCGGGTCGAAATCGGTGTGGTTGCTGATGCGCGGCAGCACCGGGACTATCACCTTGAGCAGCCGTTCGCCCTTGACCGCCTGGCGCATGTCGATGCCGTCCTCGGCCTCCAGGTGCAGGTCGGTGACAAAGGGCAGCACGCCAAGCACCGGCTTGCCGGTGCGCTGCTCCAGCCAGTCCAGGCCCGGTTGCAGCAAGGCGATATCGCCACGGAAGCGGTTGATGACGAAGCCTTCGACCCGCGCCTGCTCGCTCGGCGAGAGCAGCTCCAGGGTACCGACCAGATGGGCGAACACCCCGCCACGGTTGATATCGGCCACCAGGATCACCGGGCAGTCGACCGCTTCGGCAAAGCCCATGTTGGCGATGTCGCCGGCGCGCAGGTTGATCTCGGCAGGGGAGCCTGCGCCTTCGACCATCACCACTTGATAGGCCTGCTCAAGCCGCTCGTGGGAAGCCAGCACCGCCTGCATGGCGATGGCTTTGTAGCCGTGATAGGCCACGGCGTTCATGCTGGTGACCGCGCGCCCATGGATGATCACCTGGGCACCGGTGTCGCTGTTGGGCTTGAGCAGCACCGGGTTCATGTCGGTGTGCGGCGCCAGCCGGCAGGCTTGGGCCTGCACCGCCTGGGCGCGGCCGATTTCGCCACCGTCGGCGGTCACAGCGCTGTTGAGCGCCATGTTCTGCGGTTTGAACGGCACCACTGCTACGCCTTGGCGCAGCAGCCAGCGGCACAGGGCGGTAACCAGCGTGCTTTTGCCGGCATCGGAAGTGGTGCCTTGCACCATCAGGGTGGTCATGCCGATTCCTTTTGATAATCCAGCAGCGCCTCGCGCAGGCGCTGCTCCTGCGCCGCATTGGCCGGCAGGCCGAAGCGCAGCGCCGCCGGTTGCTCGAACAGGCGCACGAGGATGCCGCGCCGGGCGAGGTATTCATATAGTTGCGCCGCACGCTCGGTGGCCACGTACTGGAACAGGTCGCAGCCCCCGGTCGGCGCCAGGCCGGCTTCGCCCAGCAACGCCACCAGCCGCGCGCGGGCCTTGGCGCAGCGGTCGATCTGCATCAGGTGGGCCAGTTCATCGGCCAGGCACACCTTGCCCAGCACTCGGGTCGGGCCGCTCACCGTCCAGGGCCCCAGCAGCTCGGCCAGCGCCTGCAGCAGTGCCGGCTGCGCCATCACGAAGCCTAGCCGCACCCCCGCCAGGCCGAAGAACTTGCCGAACGAGCGCAACACGATCAGCCCAGGCCGATCCACATGGCCGCACAGGCTAAGCCCCGGGGTGTTGTCGATGAACGCTTCGTCGACCACCAGCCAACCGCCGCGCTCTGCCAGCCGGGCATGCCAGGCCAACAGGCGCTCACGGGGGATCAGCCGGCCGGTGGGGTTGTTGGGGTTGACCAGCACCAGCACGTCGAGGCTGTCGATTGCCTCATCGACCTGCTCGTCAGCCAGCTCGACCAGCGTATGCCCCGCACGCTGCCAAGCGTGTGGATGCTCGGCGTAACAGGGTGTCAGCACCCCGACCCGCCCAGGCGCGCGCAGCTGCGGCAGGGCCTGGATCGCCGCCTGGGAACCGGCCACTGCCAGCAACAGATTGGCGTGATAGTAGGTGCGCGCCGCCTGCTCCAGGCCGTCCTCGGTTTCCGGCAGTCGCGCCCAGGCCTCCTGGGGAATCGACGGCACGGCATAGGGCCAGGGCGCGATGCCGCTGGACAGGTCGAGCCAACGCTCGCGGGCAATTGCGTACTGCGCCACCGCCCGCAGCAGGCGGCCACCGTGTTCAAGCATTCAGGTAACTCCCCAGGCAGATCACCAGCAACCATAGCCATACCCCGCGCTGCACCAGGCTCCAGCCGCGCTCGATGGCGTCGGCGTCGGCCATCGGCCCCTCGCCCAGGCGCGGCCGCTCGTGCAGCTCACCGTGGTACACCGCAGGCCCTCCCAACTCCACAGCCAGCGCACCAGCACCGGCGGCCATCACCGGGCCGGCGTTGGGGCTGTCCCACAGCGGCCCCTGCTGGCGCCAACAGCGCAGCGCCAGGCGGGTCTTGCCGAGCACAGCGTAGGTCAGCGCCACCAGGCGCGCGGGAATGTAGTTGAGCACGTCGTCGATGCGCGCCGCGCACCAGCCGAAGCGTTCGAAACGTTCGTTGCGATAACCCCACATGGCATCGAGGGTATTGCTCAGGCGATACAGCACCACCCCCGGCGCACCGGCCACGGCGAACCAGAACAGCGCGGCGAACACTGCATCGCTGCCGTTCTCCAGCACCGATTCGGTGGCTGCCCGGGCTACCGCGGGCTCGTCCAGCTCGCGGGTTTCGCGGCTGACCAGGTAACCGACGCGGCGCCGCGCTTCGTCCAGGTCACCCTGACGCAGGGCCTGGGCCACCGGCAGCACATGCTCGCCGAGGCTGCGCAGGCCCAGCGCGCAGTAAAGCGCCAGCACATCGACCAGCCAGCCAACGTACGGCAGCCAGGACAGGATCAGCGCCAGCAGGGTCAGTGGCACCACGGCGAGGAACCAGGCGCTGACACCATGGCTGCGCCAGCCACGGCCACCGGCGTTCAGGCGCCGCTCCAGGTTCGCCGCCAGGTTGCCGAAGCCCACCAACGGGTGCCGGCGTTGCGGCTCGCCGAGCAAGGCGTCCAGGGCCACGCCCGCGACAGTCAGCAAGGCCACGCTCATGGCCGGTCTCCCCAATGGTTCTCGTACAGCATTTCGCTCAGGGGCCGTTGCTCGGCCCAGTTTTCCAGCACCAGCATCGGCGCCGGGTAGAACTCGATCACCGGCCCCAGGCACAGCACCGCCACCGGCTTGGCCCCGGCGGGCATGCCCAGCAGCTCGGCCAACGCCTGTGGCTCGAACAGCGACACCCAGCCCATGCCCAGGCCCTCGGCACGCGCCGCCAACCAGAGGTTCTGGATGGCACAGGCCAGCGAGGCCAGGTCCATTTCCGGCAGGGTGCGACGGCCGAAGATGTGCGGCTCGCGGTTGTCCATCAACGCCGCCACCCACAGTTCGGCGCAGTCGTTGATGCCCTCGACCTTGAGCTTCATGAATTCATCGGAGCGCTCGTTCAAGGCGTCGGCGGTGCGTACCCGCTCGTCCTCGACCAGCGCCTGGATACGCGTGCGCAGCTCGGTGCGGGTAATGCGGATGAAACGCCACGGCTGCATCAGGCCGACGCTCGGCGCCTGGTGCGCGGCGGCAAGCAGGCGTGCCAGCAGCTCCGGCGCCACCTCGCCACCGGCGAAATGGCGCATGTCGCGGCGCTCACCGATGGCCCGGTAGACGGCCGCGCGCTCGGCGTCGCTGTAGGCGTGGTCGCTCATGGTCGCAGCAGCGCCGCCGCCGCGTCGGGGTTGGAGGGGAAGTAGAAATGCACGTAGGAGGCGGTCAGCCGGCCCAGGCGGTACACCGCTTCGTTGCCACGGCCGCCGTTGGGGCTCAGGCCGCGGGCGATCGGTTCCAGCGCGGTGCTGGTCAGCGAGTGGTGGTAGGTGTGCCCGCGCAGGGTGCCTTCCGGCAGTTCGACCGCCTGCAAGGCCAGGGCGGCCAGGCGCTTCTGCATGGTCGCCTCGCCCGGCAGCAGGCCGAGCAGCGCGGCACGTTCGCCGGCCACGTCGGTCAGGGCATCGAGCAGGTAGAGCATGCCGCCGCATTCGGCCAGCAAGGGCTTGCCCTGGGCATGGTGGGCGCGGATCGCCTCCAGCATCGGCGCGTTGGCGGCCAGTGCGTGGTGGTGCAGCTCCGGGTAGCCACCGGGCAGGTACAGGCTATCCACCGCAGGCAATTCGCGGTCATGCAGCGGCGAGAAGAATTCGAGGTGCGCGCCGAGGTTGCGCAGCAGCTCCAGGTTGGCGCCGTAGGTGAAGGCGAAGGCTTCGTCACGGGCCACGCCGATGCGCACACCCTTGAGCGAAGTCGCAAGCGCTGCAGGCGCTGGCGCAGCAAAGCTCACCGCTGGCGGCAGTGCCGCATCGCAACTGGCGGCGAGTGCTTCGGCGGCGGCGTCCAGGCGCGCATCCAGGTCATTCAGCTCGCTGGCCTGGACCAGCCCGAGGTGGCGGCTGGGCAGCTCGATGCCGCGCTCGCGGGACAGCCCGCCGTACCAGCGCAGGCCTTCGGTCAGGCTGCCTTCGAGCAGTTGCGCGTGGCGCAAGGTGCCGACGCGGTTGGCCAGCACACCGGCAAACGGCAGGTCCGGCTGGTAGCGCGCCAGGCCCAGGGCCAGGGCGCCGAAGGTCTGGGCCATGGCCGTGCCGTCGATCACGGCCAGCACCGGCACGCCGAAGTGGCGCGCAAGGTCGGCACTCGACGGGGTGCCGTCGAACAGCCCCATCACCCCTTCGATCAGGATCAGGTCGGCATCGCGGGCCGCTTCCCACAGCAGACGACGGCTCTCATCGGCACCGATCATCCACAGGTCCAGCTGGTACACCGGCGCGCCGCTGGCACGCTCGAGGATCATCGGGTCGAGGAAGTCCGGGCCGCACTTGAACACCCGCACCTTGCGCCCGAGATTGCGGTGCAGGCGCGCAAGGGCGGCGGTGACGGTGGTCTTGCCCTGGCCGGAGGCTGGGGCTGCGATCAGCACCGCCGGGCACTGACGTGCTTCACTCACAGTTCAACGCCCTTCTGTGCGCGGATACCGGCCTGGAACGCATGTTTGAGCATGCCCATCTCGGTGACGGTATCGGCCAGTTCGACCATCTCGGGCTTGGCCGCACGGCCGGTGACGATCACGTGCTGCATCGGCGGGCGGGCCTGGATATCGCTGAGCACCTGGTCGAGGTCGAGGTAGCCGTGCTTGAGGGCGATGTTCAGCTCATCGAGCACGACGAACTGGATCGCTGGGTCCTGCAGCAACTGGCGCGACACGGCCCAGGCGGCCTCGGCAGCGGCGATGTCGCGCTGGCGGTCCTGGGTTTCCCAGGTGAAGCCCTCGCCCATCACGTGGTAGCTCACCTGCTCGGGAAAGCGCCGGAAGAACAGTTCCTCGCCGGTGCTGTTGCGGCCCTTGATGAACTGCACCACGCCGCACTGCATGCCGTGCCCCATGGCCCGGGCGAGCATGCCGAAGGCCGAGCTGCTCTTGCCCTTGCCGTTGCCGGTGAGTACCAGCAGCAAGCCGCATTCGTTCGGGGAGTTGGCGATGCGCTCGTCGATGAGCGCCTTCTTGCGCTGCATGCGCGCCAGGTGGCGTTCGTCGCGTTCGGGGGATTCGCTCATCAGGGTTCTCCGCAGCTGTCGCAGCCAGGCGACAGGTAAAAGGCGGGCAGACGGAGAACGCGCAGGGGCCGTGGCCTGGGCCACATCGCACTGCGCATCACCCTCCGTGATGCCGTTGGCAGTTCCAGGCCGGTCTCCGGGCTCGTGAGCGGGCACCTGGCCCTTGCCTGCGCGCCTTCCCGGGTGCTTGCACCCAGTGGCCCTGCGCGGTTTTGCACTCACTTACCGTTGCGGGGGCAGCGCCGGAATCGCGCCTTGTGGCGCTCACCGGCTTCCCAGTTTCACTCTGCCAAACCACGGTTCGCAGGGCACCTGAAACACGCCGCGAAGGTTAGAGGGTTGCACCGGGAGCGTCAATCGAACGTGGGCCGAACTGGCCTGGATCAATGGCCAATCCGTCGGCTTGTGCCACACTGATGGCAGTGATATCACTTAGCCATCAATCTCGCTGACCTCAATGACAATGACAAGGAGCGCCCAGCATGCAAGGCCTGATCATCAACAATACCCACTTCGAATTCCTGCGCCCGGCGCTGGAGCGCTGGGTCGACTGCATCGATCGTTTCAACCAGCTGCAAGGGGACGCTGACGCGCCCTACTGGCATGGCAGCGCCGCCAACGTCGGCATGCTCGCGGCAGCGGCCTGGCAAGGCGAGCTGGTGGCACTGCAGCAGTACCAGAGCAAGAAGCAACGCGACGAGGGTGAGCGCGAGGGGCGATGCGACCTGTCGATCAGCAACGCCGAAGCCTCTGTGCACCTGCATGCCGGCCAGCGCTGGCCACGTATCGCCCGCCTCGACCTGGCCTCGGCGCTGCAGGAAACCGCCGCCCAGGCCAAGCACATCGGTTATGCCAGCCAGCTGAAGGCCGGCGCGTTGTTCGTCACTCCCTGGAAAGCCGGCCAGCACGCCAGCCCCGAAGAGCTTCAGGACCTGGTCGACGACCTGCAGAAGCACACCGCCTGCGCCATCGCCTGGTATTTCCCCTACGCCTACCGCAAGCTGCACAACGAGCTGGGGCAGTACTACCCGGGGGTGGCGCTGCTGCTCAAGCAAGCCTGAGCGGCCGGTTCAGGCCGGACTCACGCTGGCAGCGGGGCTATCAGCCGCAAAGAAGCGCTGCGCAAGCCCCGGCGTCTTGAAGCGTGCCTCGTAGGCCAGGGCGTCGAACTCCAGCCCCGTGCGCAGATCGTAGAGGCTCCCCGAAGCAGGTTTGGGGATCTGTTGCAGGGTCACATGGATAAAGCGGTAGTGTTCACCGTAAACCTGCTCCAGCTTGACGATTCGAAAGTAGCGCCCCGGCAGGAACAGTGTCTCGCTTTCATCCCAGTAAAGGGAAAATGCGCTGATCGGCGTGCCGTCCTGGTACCAACCGGCCGGCAACTCGAACACCACCGAACTGTCGTCGAACAATCCCGGCAGGTTCCCCGGCGCGCTCACGGCCGATCGCGATGCGAACTCGGCAACCATGAAGGGGTTCTCGGTGAATGAGGTCAGGTCAGTATTGACCAGCACATCCCCTACCCTGATCTGGCCGTTTCGATAATTCCCTCCACCCGTGCCGCGCGAGGCATTGCCTCCGCGGTAGAGGCTGGCCCCGTTGTTTCTGGGCAAGCGCTCGAGACTGTCGGCAAGCGCCTGAATGTAGTCGTCCTCGTCCCCATAGCGATAGCTACCCGAACGGAACACATCATTCACCCTGGATTCGTCGCTGGTGTAGTACTCGATCAGGGAGTTGTAGAATTCGCGGCCCGAGCGGTACGAGTAACGCGTCTGGCCCTCGACCCGCACACAATCCAGGCCTCGCTCGTCCAGATCAGGGGCTTGGCCGGGGGCCAGCCGTGGTACTTCGCTGGTATCAAGCAACGCTTTATGGCGACGCAACACCTGGGCGGCAACCAGCTTGCTCCGCGTTTCTTCGATGACCATGTGGCTGTCCCAGAAGCGCGAGGTGACGCTGGGCATGCCATCCACGGCAGGCGGCGCTCCGCCAGCCAGCTTCGGCGGCACCAGCAGCTCCCAATCCCCGGCGGCGCTCAGGCGCACCGGATACAGCGGGCTGAAAGCGAAGGGGTTATGAGCAGGCACGATCTGCCAGACGTGCAGGTCGTGGTTGTAGCGCACGCGATAGGACAGGCCATCGAGTTCGATCCAGCAACCGCCATCGGTTGTGACCCTGATACCGCGCAAACGCCCGTCGCTGACCAAATCGCCACTGACGATTTGATTGGATTCGAGGTGTTCCATCGGCTGCGGGGCGGCCTGTGCCACCTGCCAGCGATTCAGATCGATATCCGCCTCGCCGACAGATGATTCATAGGTCAGCGACGCATAACTCGATTGGAACCCCAGATCGACCATGTTCAATGCCGCGAATACCGAGTCGAGCATGGCGTTGCGTAGCGCCGCCTTGCGGCTCTGCTCGTCCGCCGCATGCAGGGACGCATCGACGTCCAGACCCAGCTTGGCGAGACTGGCGCCCAGCAACATCAGGGTCATGGGCCAACCGAGGGGGGCGAAGCCACCGAACACCTTGATGAACGCCGCGAGATAACCGCTCCACATCGCCTTGCGCAACTCGGCGTTGCCGATGATCGCCGACGCGTTGTCACTCATCTCGGTTGTGGCCTGGTTAGCCAGGTGGCTGAAGATATCGGGGCTGACGGTTCGCTTCATGAAGCCGAGCAGGTGCAGGGCCGCCTGGTCGCTCGCGCTGCTGGCGATACTCTGCAGGTGAGTCCTGACCGCCTGGGCGCGTGACGGGTCACGCGCGTCGGTATGGGCCGCCAGCACATGGTGAGCCAAGGTGTCGCGGTCCTGCAGCTGCGTACGCAACCAACCTGCCATGGCCAATTCCGAAGCAAAGCCGATGAGCGCTTGCGAGGCCCATGGACGGTAAAGCAGGGTGCGACCGCTGGCCACCGTAAAACTGTAGAGGCAGCCGCGGTCGCCTTGGTCAAGCACATAGCGGTTGACGGAAAAGGGGTGCGTGGTGCTGTCCTGCTCGAGTTTGGCCAGCGTCGGCAGCTCGCCATCGGCCAGGTCGTCAGCGGCCATCGCACGCAACAACGCCCAGTCGCTACGGTTGATGCGTCCTGCTCTCAACGCGCTGGCCCCCTGCCCCAGCACATTCACCTTCGCCAGTGCGCGAAAGTGCCCGGAATAGTTGGCCCAGAAACGCGTGACTGCATCGCGATAGGCCACCGCGAAGTCCAGTGCCCACAAATCCTGCTGGACCTTGCTGCCCAGCATCGCCACTTCATTACGCTCATCGAAGTGGCTGGCGTGTGGCCCTTGGCGATAAAAGCCGCCATAAAGATCAAGCTCGTCCGGTGCCTCCTGAAACCGAGCATCGAAACGATTGATCAGCAACTCGACCAGGTGCATCGATTTGCGCGGCGGCCCGCTGTGCCGCCACCCCGTGAAGCTGTGGCTGCTGCTGGTGGCCCCGTCAAACTGGTGCCACCAGACGAAACGCGGATCGATGGCCTTCCCCGTATGCTTGAGCAGAATGCGCTGCGCATGCTGGCTCGCCAGTACGTACGGGTCGGGATACTCGCGAATCACCTCGTCCACCAGGCGAACCAACGGCCGCCCCGCCTCCACCGCGTCGAGGCTCTGTTCCACGCGCTCCTTGATACTGCTGCTCATAACCCCACTCCTTGATGTCGTGATCGAACACGCATCCTGGCTGGGCGATGAACCTCGGGGGCGGTAGGTATGTACCTGCGCACTTGTGCCCGAGTTACCCACGATGCCGGGCACAAGTGGCTAGACGCGCCGAAGCGCG
Source organism: Pseudomonas sp. TWI923 (assembly GCF_039673365.1). NCBI lineage: Bacteria > Pseudomonadati > Pseudomonadota > Gammaproteobacteria > Pseudomonadales > Pseudomonadaceae > Pseudomonas > Pseudomonas sp. TWI923. Next base: position 41,978 of record NZ_JBDJLM010000022.1, read on the forward strand.
TCAGTCAGGGAAGAATCGGTTAGCCAGCTCCGCGCTACCCAGCCGGGCAGCGTAGGCGGCCTTGTCGAATAGCTCGCCGGTACGCAGCTCATAGACCTCGCCGCTGGCCGGTCTCGGCACCTCTCTGAGCCTGACACTGACGAAATGGTAATCGCCACCGCGGATTTCCTTGAGCGCCTCGACGCGGAAATACGAACCAGGCAGGAACAGGGTTTCCGCCTCGTTCGGATGGCTGGAGAACGGACTGATGGGGGTGCCGTGCTGATAGCTGCCGGCAGGCAGCTCGAACACCACCGAGCTGTCGTCGAAAACGCCTTCCACCCCGCTGCCCGCCAACAGATCGTTGTCGGCGGCGAACAGGCGCACGATATAGGGGTTTTCAGTGAAGGAGGTCAGGTCGGTGTTGACCAGCACATCGCCCACCTTGAACTTCCCGCTGCGAAAATGCGTACCACTGGTACTGCGTGCGCCGTGGCCTCCGCGATACAGCGGCACTTCGTTGTTGAACGGTAGCTTCTCCAGGTCGTCGGTGAGGTTGTCGAGGTACTCGACCTCGTCGCCGTAATCGAACTCACGCACGCCCTCACGCAGGAATCGGTTGATCCGGGCACCGTCCTCCTCGGTATAGATCAGGATCCGGTGATTCTGGTACTCACCGCCATGACGAAAGGTGTATACGTGCTCTCCCTCAATATCGATGAAGTCGAACCCATCCTCGTCAACCAGCGGCTCCTGCCCATCGTCCAGCACCTCGATGTCTCGCCCCAGCATCAGCGCCCGCTGGCGTGCGCGCGCAGCATCCGAAAGCGCAAGGCTACGCGCTTCGTCCGTGCGCATGTACTCATCCCAGAACGCCGAGGGCTCACAGGCCAGGCCGTCGGTCGGTGTCCCGCCCAGCAGGCGTGGCGCAGTCAACAGTTGCCACTTGCCCGAAAGCCCCATGCGCACCGGACGCAATGGACCGAAAGCGAAGGGGTTTTCCGGGGGCACTATCAGCCAGGACGACAGCTCCGGGCTGAAGCGCACCCGGTAGGGCAATCCTTCCAGCTCGATCCAGCAACTGCCGTCCGTGCCAAGCCGAATCCCCTGCAGGCGGCCGCTTCCCATTGGCTTGCCGTCAAGCAGCTCGTTGGCCTCATCCCCCTCGAGGTTCAACGTGGGCTCCGGCTCGACCTCCCATTCGACCAACGATGCGTCCAGTTCATGAAACGGCGCCCGGTAGGCCAGGAACGCGTGGCTGCTGCCAAAGCCCACGTCCACCATGTTCAAGGCGCCGAAGATCGAATCGAGGATGGCCGCGCGCATCGCCGCCTTGCGCTCCTGGGCGTTGCGGGCGTGCACCGCACCGTCCACATCCAGGCCGACCTTAGCCAGAGTGGCGCCGAGCAGCACCAGCGACACCGGCCAGCCCAACGGCACGAAGCCACCGAACACTCTCAGGAAGGCACCCAGGTAGCCTCGCCACAGGGCCTTGCGCAGTTGGCTGTTGTCGACGAGGCGGCCAGCGGTGTGCTGCATGTCCTGACGAGCGTGGTCCGCCAGCGCCTCGAAGAGGTGCTCGACAGTGCTGCGCTGCTGCTCGAGCACTGCCAACGCGGCCGCGTCACTCGTGCTCTCGGCCAGCGCTTGCAGTGCCTGTTGCACCGCCTGCACAGCCTCGAGATCCTGCGGGTCGGCAATCAACCCCTGCTGGAAGGCTGCCCGGTCCTGGGTCGTGGCCAGGTGCTCGCGCAACCAGCCTGCCATTTCCCGCAGGTTGCCGAAGCCTCGCAGCGCCTGTTCGGCCCAGGGGCAGTACAACAGGACCCTGGTACCGGGCCCCTGGATCGCATACAACGCTGCCCCACCGGCGACACCCAGCCCATAGCCGCTTGCTCGCAGCTCGACACTCGACTGTTCACGCAGCTGTGCCAGCGACGGCGCCCGCTCCCCGGCCAACAGCCCCGGCACCACATAAGCGCGCAACTGCGCCGCATCCGCGTTGTCGATGAGCCCGTCCTGTTCGGCACGGGCACACTGGCCCAGCAGGTTGACCTTGACCAGGAGCCTGAAGTCATCTTGGTGCGCGGCCCAGAATGCCGATACTTGGCGCCGGTACAACTGGGCGAAATCCAGCGCCCAGAAATCCTGTTGGACATCGCGGGCCAACATCGGCACTTCGTTGCGCTCATCGTAGGTGTTCGCATGAGGCCCCTGGCGATAGAAGCCGCCATACAAATCGAGCGAGTCGATGGCTTCCTGGAAATCGGGGTCGAAGCGCTCGACCATCAATTCGGTGAAGCGCAGCGACTTGACTGGCGGGCCACTGTGCGCCCACCCCGTAAAGCTGCGATGGCTGGAGCTGGCACGACTGAATTGATGCCACCAGATCTGCCGAGGGTCCCAGTCCTTGCCTGTATGCTTGCGCAGGATGATCGACGCCTGGGTCACGGCCAACTGGTATGGATCGGGATAAGCGCTCAGGACCTTGTCGGCCAGGCGGGCCAGCTCACGGCCGGTACCCAGTAAGGTCAGGTTGTGTTGCAGTGCGACTTCGACGGTGCTCATGTCGGTGCCTTGGCAATGAAAGGAGCACGCATCTTCCCGAGCCGGGAAAACCATCTGCGGTAGATATGCCACACCCCTCGAATGAACCTCCGGGCCGGCGCGTCGCTCTCACTTCATGTAGGCCATCTTGCGAGGATGTTTGCCATGCACAGCTTGCGCACTGCACTAGTCCTGGCGCTGTGCGCCAGCCTCGGCGCCTGCGGCGAGTCAGCGCGCCTGAAGGTCAGCGATGGCACCGGCCCCACCCCACAGTTGCCCGCGCCCAACCGCACGCTGCTCCCCACCGTGAACATCGCCCCCGCGATCGGCTGGCCCCAGGGCGCCAAGCCCAAGGCGGCCACCGGCACCGCGGTGACCGCCTTCGCCAGCGGCCTCGAACACCCGCGCTGGCTGTACGTGCTGCCCAATGGCGACGTGCTGGTGGCCGAAACCAACGCTCCGCCCAAACCCGATGATGGCAAGGGCCTGCGCGGTTGGGTGATGAGCAAGGCAATGAAGCGCGCCGGGGCTACAGTGCCAAGCGCCAATCGCATCACCCTGCTGCGCGATGCCGATCACGACGGAGTGGCCGAAATGCGCCTGCCCTTCATCGAGGGGCTTGCCTCGCCATTCGGCATGGCGCTGGTGGGCAAGGACCTGTATGTCGCCGACACCGACAAGCTGCTGCGTTTCCATTACGAACCCGGCGCGATGGAGATCCGTGAGCCTGGGCAGAAAGTGGTGGAGCTGCCCGGCGGGCGCCTTAACCACCACTGGACCAAGAACGTGATCGCCAGCGCCGATGGCCGCAAGCTGTATGTCACCGTCGGTTCCAACAGCAACGTCGGCGAGAACGGCATGGACGCCGAGGCCGGGCGCGCGGCGATCTGGGAGGTCGACCCGGCCAGCGGCCAGCACCGCATCTTCGCTTCCGGGCTGCGCAACCCCAACGGCCTGGCTTGGGAGCCCAACAGCGGTGCGCTGTGGACCGCCGTGAACGAACGTGACGAGATCGGCAGCGACCTGGTGCCGGACTACATCACCTCGGTCAAGGACGGCGGTTTCTACGGCTGGCCCTACAGCTACTACGGCCAGTATGTGGATGTGCGAGTAGAACCACAAGACCCCGCCAAGGTGGCGGCAGCCATCGTGCCCGACTACGCCGTCGGCCCGCACACTGCCTCGCTAGGGCTGGCATTCATCCCGGCCGGGCTGTTACCCGCGCCGTTCGGCCAAGGCGCAGTCGTCGGCCAGCATGGTTCGTGGAACCGCAAGCCGCACAGTGGCTACAAGGTAATCTTCGTGGCTTTCGATGGCCAAGGCAGGCCGACGGGCCAGCCCCTGGAACTGCTGACCGGCTTCCTCGACGACCACGGCAAGGCCATGGGGCGCCCGGTGGGCGTGGCCACCGACGCGCGTGGCGGAGTGTTGGTGGCGGACGATGTGGGCAACGTTATTTGGCGAGTCAGTCGAGCGCCTTGACGGCGGCGCTCAGGGATTCTGCGCCAGATGCCCAGGTGGCAATACCCGCTTGGCCTGCAGATAGGCCTTGGCCCAGTAACTGCTGGAGAGATAGTCCAGGCGCACCGTGCCGCCGGTAGACGGCGCATGGACGAAACGCCCTTCGCCGACATAGATACCGGCATGACTGACCTGTGCCCCGCCATTGGTGGCAAAGAACACAAGGTCGCCGGACTGCAAGGCATTGATGTCCACGCTTGGCGCACGCATGACGATCATGTCGCGCGTGGTGCGTGGCAGGCTGATGCCCGCAGCATCACGGTACACGTAGCCGATCAGGCCGCTGCAATCGAACCCCGAATCAGGGGTGTTGCCGCCCCAACGATACGGCGTGCCGACCAGGCCGATCGCGCGGAACAGCACATCCTCCGCCGCAGGCGATGCCGCCGGTTGCTGGCTGAAGACCATGGGCTGCTTGACCGGCGCCGGGGCAGGTGCACGGCTGGAGCAGGCAGCAAGCAATGCCGCCAGGGAGAGAAATGCGAAGCGCGCCAACATCGCCATGATGCGAACGTCCTGTCAGACAAGCCTCGGCCACGGCCGAAGATGAAAATAGGTGAGAAATTAGATTAGACGCTTTCTGTAAATGCGCACGGCGGCGAGCTTTTCAGCTACGCCGCCGCGGCAGGGTACAGCATTTTGATATCAAATCAATTGCGCGAAATGGTGGTCGGTGCCATGGCCAGCGCGCGCTTGGCTTCGATGAAGGTCTTGCTCCAGTAGCGATCGCCAAGGCTGTCGATGCGCACACCACCGCTGCGGCGGCTGCTGGAGTGGATGAACTGGTTGTCGCCCAGGTAGATGCCGGCGTGGCTGACGCGGCCGCGACCATTGGTGCTGAAGAACAGCAGGTCGCCTGGCTTGAGCTTGTTACGCGCGACTTTGGGGGCGTCGACGTTGATCATCTCGCGGGTCGAGCGCGGCAGGTTCATGCCGGCCTCTTCGCGGAACAGATAACCAATGAAACCGCTGCAGTCGAAGCCTTGTTCGGTGGTGCCGCCAAAGCGGTAACGGGTACCGATCAGCGCCATGCCACGCTCGAGGATGCTGTCGGCCAGCACCGGGAGCTGATAGGGCTTGCTGCTGGAAAAGGCATTCAGGTCATCGTCGCTGGCCAGCTCTTCCTCGGTGAATACGGAAGAAGCGGAAGCCTTGGCCTTGAGCGATTGCTCGGCGACCGGGCGATGATCCTGGGATTGAGTGGCCGGGCCATGAGCGGCGCAACCAAACAGGAAGGTGGCAAGTGCAAGTGGCACGAGGGGTGCGAAGCGCTTCAGCATGGGCACGACCGTGTCTGTAGTCCTTTAGAAGGGGGAAACTATGCCTTCTATCAGAACCATTTGCAAATTTTATCGAAAAACATGTGACTTTTCTGTTTTGCCGCTCTGGCCCCGTGTTTTCAGGGGGTCACCAACCCAGGGTTTCCTTGAGGAACGGGATGGTCAGCTTGCGTTGCGCCTGCAGCGAAGCTTGGTCAAGGCGTTCGAGCAGGTCGAACAGCGCACTCATGCTGCGTGTGCCACGGGTGAGGATGAAGTGGCCGACTTCGTCGGTCAGGTGCAGGCCGCGCCGCGAGGCACGCAGCTGCAGGGCGCGCAGCTTGTCCTCGTCGGACATGCCGCGCATCTGGAAAATCAGGGCCAGGGTCAGCCGCGACTTGAGGTCCGCCAGTTTGATCGGCAGTTCGCGGGGCGAGCTGGAAGCGGCCAGCAGCAGCCGTCGGCCACTGTCGCGCAGGCGGTTGAACAGGTGGAACATGGCCTCTTCCCAGTCCGCCTTGCCGGCGATCACGTGCAGGTCATCGATGCACACCAGTTCGTATTGCTCGAGGTGGTCAAGCAACTCGACGCCGCGCTCCAGCAGTTGCGCCAGCGGCAGGTAGACGGCGGGCTCGCCGCGCTGCTGGAAACGCTGGGTAGCGGCTTGCAGCAGGTGGGTACGGCCAACGCCCTGCTTGCCCCACAGGTAGATGAGGCTCTCGGTCCAGCCGGCGTCGGCTTCGCATAGCCGCTCGACGTAGCCCAATGCCGCGGCATTGGCGCCCGGATAGTAGTTGATGAAGGTGGCGTCATCACGGAGACGCACACCCAGGGGCAACTGGATCGGTTTCATGCTCGCGGGCGGTCGCGGGGACCACAGGGGGCCTTTGGTGAAGAGTGTGCAAAGTCTATACCCGCAACGCGGGCGGCACAATCCGGCAGGGGAAGAGCACAAGTAAAATCAAGCAGTTGCGATGTTCACGAGACCCTGTGGGAGCGGGTTTACCCGCGAAGATGACACCTCGGTGCCTGGCACGGGCTATGCCCGTGTTCGCGGGTGAACCCGCTCCCACAGGTATCGCGCAGTTGACGCGGTCACTTACAGGTCCGGGTCGATCGCCTCGCCATACATGTCCGACTCCTTGTAAAGGTCATGCACATGCCGCAACAGCACCATGATCACCGCCGCCACCGGCAGCGCCAGCAGCACCCCGGTGAAGCCGAACAGCTCACCACCGGCAAGGATGGCGAAGATCACCGCCACCGGATGCAGGCCAATGCGGTCGCCCACCAGCATGGGCGTCAGTACCATGCCTTCCAGCGCCTGGCCAACCATGAACACCGCGACAATCCCCAGCATCGGATACAAATCGCCGCTGAACTGGAACAACCCGGCCACCAGGGCCGCGCCGATGCCGATGATGAAGCCCATATACGGGACGATTGCCGCCAACCCCGCCAACATGCCGATCAGCAGGCCCAGTTCCAGGCCCACCAGCATCAGCCCGGTGGAATAGATGACGCCCAGGGCGAGCATCACCAGCAACTGGCCACGCACGAACGCCCCCAGCACTTCATGGCACTCACCGGCCAACCCCACCACCTGCTCTTCGCGCTGGCGCGGCAACAGGCTGCGCAGCTTGGCCATCATCAGGTCCCAGTCGCGCAACAGGTAGAACCCCACCACCGGGATCAGCACCAGGTTGGCCAGCCAGCCGATCAGGGCCAGGCTCGACGCGGTGGCCTGGGACAGCAGTACACCGACGATGTCGGTGGTCTGGCCCATGTGCGCGCCGATGGCGGCCTTGATCTTGTCGAACTTCCAGAAGCCATCGGCCAGGCCCAGGCGGCTTTGCACCCAAGGCAGGGCCACATGCTGCAGCCAGTCGAGCATCTGCGGCGCCAGCTCGTACAAGCGCACCAGCTGCTTGGCCAACATGGGGATCAGCACCAGCAGCAGGGCCATGAACAGCAGGGTGAACAAGCTGAAGACCACCACCACGCCCCAGGTCCGCGACAGCCCGGCCCGTTCGAGGCGGTCGACCAGCGGGTCGGCCAGGTAGGCCAGCAGAATCCCCACCAGGAAGGGGGAAAGAATGTTGTGCAGCAGGTACAGCAGCACGGCGATCAGCAAGGCGGCGCCCAGCCCGATCCAACGACGCATATCAATCATGTCCAAGCCCCCTTACCAGCGAAAACGCAAGCCATCGAACGGCTTGGCTGCAGTGGTAGGGGGTGTCGCGCCCGGCTCGCCCTGGGGCGCAGGTGCCGGCGTGGCCTCGGCAGGCAACTCCTGCAACTTGGCCAGGCCCAGTTGCGCCCGCAGCTGCTCACGGTTGCCGGTGACGCCGTAGGTCAGGGTGGCGCCATCGGCCATCTGCAAACGGGCGCCGTAAGGTTCAAGCACGCGGCTCAGTTCGGCATAGCGCTGCAAGTTCATGCCCTGCACCTGCACCTGCAGGTCACTGCTGGCGCCGGGCCGGGTGACATAGCGCGGCGCCAGGCGGTTGCTCACGGCCAGCAGCACGGCATCGGCCAGGGCGGCCTGGTCGGCACCTTCGGCGTTGCCCTGCTCACGCTGGTCGCCCAGCCACAGTTGCCACTTGCCTTGCCACTTGCCGTCGGCCTCATGGGCATGCACCGCCAGCAAGGCATTGGCGCCGTAACGCTCGGACGCCTCGCGCAGCGGCGCAGGGTCATTGCCCTCGAGCTGTTTGGCGTTGGCCACCAATTGCTCCTGCAGGTCGGCCAGCGGCAGGCGCAGCGGCAAGCCACGGTGCTGGGCGGCACGGCGCAGCGGTTCGGCGGCGGCCTGGCCATCGCCGACCAGGTTGCTGCCCTCGACACTGTCGTAGAGCCACCAGCCGATGATCGACGGCCGGTTGTTGCCCCACAGCGCCAGGCCCGCCTGGCGCAGCGCGCGTTCAGTGCTGCCGGGGTCGAACTCGACCAGCAGCGCCTCGGGCGGCCCGGCCTCGGTGCCGACCTGATTGATGATTTGCTGGGGATCCTTGCGCAGGGCTGCCAAGGCCGGGCTCTGCGCCGCCTTGGGGTCGCCGGTCAGGCGCAGCACCAAGGTGTCCAGGGCCTTGCCGGTAGCCTGGGCGCGGGCATCGGCGCCCTGCCCTTCGACAGGTTCGCGGACCTGATACAGCCCGGTGACGGTTTCGGCCTGCGCCGCAGCGCCGACCAGCACCAGGCACCCGGCCGCGATGTAATTGAAAAGACGCATTGAGGATTCCTGTCCAGATGACCACGAGCGACGAGCCCGGACCTGCCGGTTGTGACCGCGCAACGCAGAGAAATGCTCCGCTGCCGCGGCCCATTGAGCTCGTCACGATGCCTATACCTTATACAGGCACCGCCGCGGCAACCAGTCGCGCACCGTGAAAGCGCTTTTTTGCCCAGATTTCCGGCCTGCCCGTCGGCCTGAGGATGGCCGCTTCGGGGCAACCCTGATAAAATCGCGCGCCTTCGCAGACCAGTGACGTACAGGCAGCCGCCGCTTTTGAAGCCGGCCTTGGCCGTCCCGGTCGTTTTCCAAGAATCCCTCCCTCTTAAAGGCCTGGATCAATGAGCAAGCAACCCTCCCTGAGCTACAAGGACGCCGGTGTAGACATCGACGCCGGCGAAGCACTGGTCGAACGCATCAAGGGCGTCGCCAAGCGCACCGCACGCCCTGAAGTCATGGGTGGCCTGGGCGGCTTCGGCGCCCTCTGCGAGATCCCGGCCGGCTACAAACAGCCGGTACTGGTCTCCGGCACCGACGGTGTCGGCACCAAGCTGCGCCTGGCACTGAACCTGAACAAGCACGACAGCATCGGCCAGGACCTGGTCGCCATGTGCGTCAACGACCTGGTGGTGTGCGGCGCCGAGCCGCTGTTCTTCCTCGACTACTACGCCACTGGCAAGCTCAATGTCGACGTGGCCGCCACCGTGGTTACCGGCATCGGCGCCGGTTGCGAACTGGCCGGCTGCTCGCTGGTCGGTGGTGAAACCGCCGAAATGCCAGGCATGTACGAAGGCGAAGACTACGACCTGGCCGGCTTCTGCGTCGGCGTGGTGGAAAAAGCCGAAATCATCGACGGCTCGAAAGTCGCCACCGGCGACGCCCTGCTCGCCCTGCCTTCCTCCGGCCCGCACTCCAACGGCTACTCGCTGATCCGCAAGATCCTCGAAGTGTCCGGCACTGACATCGAAAACACCCAGCTCGACGGCAAACCGCTGACCGACCTGCTGATGGCGCCGACCCGCATCTACGTCAAGCCGCTGCTGCAACTGATCAAGAACACCGGCGCGGTCAAGGCCATGGCCCACATCACCGGCGGCGGCCTGCTGGACAACATCCCGCGCGTACTGCCGAAAAACGCCCAGGCCGTGGTCGATGTGGCCAGCTGGCAGCGGCCGGCGGTGTTCGACTTCCTGCAGGAAAAAGGCAACGTCGACGAGCACGAGATGCACCGCGTACTGAACTGCGGCGTTGGCATGGTCATCTGTGTCGCCCAGGATCAGGTCGAAGCTGCCCTGAACGAACTGCGCGCCGCCGGTGAGCAGCCTTGGGTGATCGGCCACATCGCCGAAGCCGCCGAAGGCGCCGCTCAGGTCGAGCTGCAGAACCTCAAGGCACACTGATGCCGAGCAAGACCTGCAACGTCGTGGTATTGCTGTCGGGCTCCGGCAGCAACCTGCAAGCGCTGATCGACAACACCAGCGCCAGTGACAGCCCGGTACGCATCCGCGCGGTGATTTCCAACCGCGCCGATGCCTACGGCCTGGAACGTGCCAAGGCAGCCGGTATCGACACCGCGCTGCTCGAGCACCAGGGTTTCGACGGCCGCGAAGCCTTCGATGCGGCGCTGATGGCGCTGATCGACGGCTTCGAGCCCGACCTGGTGGTACTGGCCGGTTTCATGCGCATTCTCAGTGGCGGCTTTGTACGCCACTACCAGGGCCGCCTGCTCAACATACATCCGTCACTGTTGCCCAGGTATAAAGGCCTGCACACCCACCGGCGCGCGCTGGAGGCTGGCGATGCCGAGCACGGCTGCAGCGTGCACTTCGTCACCGAGGAACTCGACGGCGGGCCTTTGGTCGTACAGGCTGTGGTTCCGGTTGCAACGGACGACACCGAGCAGTCGCTCGCCCAGCGCGTGCACCTGCAGGAACACCAGATCTACCCGCTGGCGGTGCGCTGGTTCGGCGAAGGACGCTTGCGTCTGGGCGAACAGGGTGCATTACTGGATGGCCAGCCGCTGGCGGCCAGCGGTCACTTGATTCGATCCTAGGAGAATTTATGCGTCGCGCCCTGCTCTTGGCTCTCGCCGTGCTCGCCCTGCCCCTCCAGGCAGCTGATCTGAAGCCTTTCGCGGCCAGCTACACGGCTGACTGGAAGCAGCTGCCCATGAGCGGCACTGCCGAGCGCAGCCTGGTGAAGAACGCCAACGGTACCTGGGACCTTAATTTCAAGGCTTCCATGATGATCGCCAGCCTCACCGAGCAAAGCACCCTCAAGCTCGACAACGACACCCTGCTGCCGCAGAAGTACCACTTCGAGCGCGGCGGCCTGGGCAAGGCGAAGAAAGTCGACCTCAGCTTCGACTGGAACGGCAAGAAGGTCACCGGCAGCGACCGTGGCGACGCGATCAACCTGCCGCTCAACCGCGGCGTGCTGGACAAGTCGTCCTACCAATTGGCGCTGCAGCATGACGTGGCCGCCGGCAAGAAGAGCATGACCTACCAGGTGGTCGACGGTGACGAGATCGACACCTACGACTTCCGCGTGCTGGGCACCGAGAAGGTGGCGACCAAGGCTGGCCAGGTCGATGCGATCAAGGTCGAGCGCGTACGTGACCCAAGCCAGAGCAAGCGCATCACCGAGCTGTGGTTCGCCAAGAACTGGGACTACCTGCTGGTGCAACTGCGCCAGGTCGAGACCGACGGCAAGGAGTACGTGATCGTGCTGCAGGACGGCACGGTCGATGGCAAGGCGGTCAAGGGCAACTGATCGCTGCCCCAGTGACACCGGAAGCCCCGCCTTGTGCGGGGCTTTTTTTTGCGACGAACACCGCCTCCTGTAGGAGCGGCCTTGTGTGGCGAAAGGGGCGCCAAGCGGCCCCGGCGATATCTTAGGCGGAGCTGAAATAGTGGGGCCGCTGCGCGCCCCCACGCGACACAAGGCCGCTCCTAACAACGGCATGCGTTGCGTTTCATGAAACTTGTTTAATCGCCGTTTAATTTACTTAGCCTGCTAACAAATTCTATAAAGAAGGCCTGCGACACAGTGCCGCAGCCCATCAAGCAGTGGAGTTTGACGATGACAGTTCAAGTAACCGAACGCGACGAATCGAAAATGTCCCACGAAGGCCTGGCCGCTGGCGTGCGGATCTGGGACGTGCACCAACAGGGCCAACTGGTCGGCATGTTCCACGAAGAACACCTGGCCCAGCAATACCGCAGCGAACTGGAAATCCTGGAAAACCAGCGCACCACCCAGTGACACCGCCTTCAAACAAAAAAACCCGCCTAGGTTAATGCCGGTCAGTTAAGCCAATTGGGGCCGCTTTGCGGCCCTTCGCGGGTAAACCCGCTCCCACAGGTTTCGCGCCAGTTTCAAGCATTGCGCAATCCTGTGGGAGCGGGTTTACCCGCGAAGGACTACAAAACAGCCCCATGAGTGTCGATGAAAGGTTAACTGACTGACATTACCGCCTAGGCGGGGTTTTTCATGCTTACCACATCAGATCGTCAGGGATCTTGTAAGCGGCGTACGGATCATCCTCGTCCGCCTCTTCGACATGGGTGTTGAGCAGCAGGATACGCTGCGGGTCGCGTTCCTGGATCTTCACTGCCGCTTCACGCGGGATCACTTCGTAGCCGCCGGCATGGCCAACGATCGCCAGCGCACCGTTGCTCAACTTGCTGCGCATCAGGGCATTGACGGCGATGCGCTTGACCTTCTTGTCATCGACGAAGTTGAAATAGTCCTCGGTGCTGAGCTTGGGCAGGCGGGTGGCCTCGATCAACTGCTTGATCTGCGCGGCGCGGGCTTTCTGCTCGGCCTTTTCCTGGACCTGGCGGTTCAGCTCCTGGTCTTTCCTGGCCTTTTCGGCCAGGGCTTCCTTGGCCAGGCGTTGCTGGCTGTCGTCCACCTCGACCTGGCCTTTGTGCTCCAGGCGCTTCTGTTTTTTCTCAGCCTTGTTGGTCTGGGAAACCTGTTTCTGGTTGACCAGGCCGGCTTTGAGCAACTGGTCGCGAAGGGAAAGGCTCATGGGTGTCTTTACTCACTTATGCATCGGCTCAGCCGCAGCTGGGCAGGTTCTTTTCCTGACGCTTGGCCTCGCCCCACAGGGCGTCCAGCTCGTCGAGGGTACGATCTTGGATGTTCAGGCCCTGCTCGCGCAATGCCTGTTCGATAAAACGGAAACGCCGCTCGAATTTGCGGTTGGCGCGGCGCAGGGCGTTTTCCGGGTCGTGCTTGAGGTGCCGGGCCAGGTTGACGGTGGCGAACAGCAGGTCGCCCAGTTCGTCCTCCAGCGCATCGCTGTCACCATCGGCCATCGCCTGCAGCACTTCGTCGAGCTCTTCGCGCACCTTGTCCAGCACCGGCAGCGCGTCGGGCCAGTCGAAGCCGACCGTGGCCGCGCGCTTTTGCAGCTTGGCGGCGCGGGACAGTGCCGGCAGTGCGGCCGGCACATCGTCGAGCAGCGACAATTGCTCGGGCTCGCTGTTTTCGGCACGTTCTTCGGCCTTGATCTCTTCCCAGCGCGACTTGACCTGGGCCTCGCTCAACGAGGGCGTATCGACCGGAGCATAGAGCTCGCCGGTGGGGAACACATGGGGGTGGCGACGAACCAGCTTGCGGGTAATCGAGTCGACCACGCCGGAGAACTCAAAACGCCCTTCTTCCCGCGCCAGCTGGCTGTAGTAGACCACCTGGAACAGCAAGTCGCCCAGCTCACCCTGCAGGTGGGCGAAATCACCCCGCTCGATGGTATCGGCGACTTCGTAGGCTTCTTCGATGGTGTGCTGGACGATGCTGGCGTAGTCCTGCTTGAGGTCCCACGGGCAGCCATATTGCGGGTCGCGCAGGCGGGCCATGAGGTGCAGCAGGTCATCGAGGGTGTAGGTCATGAATGCAGGTCCTTCGGCGGCGCCTGCTTCGCGGGTAAACCCGCTCCCACAGAGGTTTGCGACCTACCTGTGGGAGCGGGTTTACCCGCGAAGAAGCCACCTCGTTCTCAAGGGGTACGGTTACGCCGCGTCTCGATGATGTTCGGCAACTGCGAGATCCTGCCGAGCAGGCGCCCGAGGGCATCCAGGCCGGGGATCTCGATGGTCAGCGACATCAAGGCGGTGTTGTCTTCCTTGTTCGAGCGGGTGTTGACCGCCAGCACGTTGATCTTCTCGTTGAGCAGCACCTGCGACACGTCGCGCAGCAGCCCCGGGCGGTCGTAGGCACGGATGACGATGTCGACCGGGTAGGTCTGCACCGGGATCGGCCCCCAGCTGACCTGGATGATCCGCTCCGGCTCCTTGCCCGCCAGTTGCAGCACCGAGGCGCAGTCCTGGCGGTGAATGCTCACGCCGCGGCCCTGGGTGATGTAACCGACGATGGCATCGCCCGGCAGCGGCTGGCAGCAGCCGGCCATCTGCGTGAGCAGGTTGCCGACGCCCTGGATCTGGATGTCGTTGCGCTTGCCCGCGCGAATGCCCCGAGCCTGGCGCGGCACCAGTTCGACCTGCTCGATGCGCTCGGGCTCGAGCAACTGCTGGGCGGCGTTGACCATGTGCGCCAGGCGCAGGTCGCCGGCACCGAGGGCGGCGAACATGTCTTCGGCGGTCTTGACGTTGGCCTTCTCGGCGAGGCGCTCGAAGTCCACCTGCGGCAGCCCCAGGCGGCTAAGCTCGCGCTCGATCAGGGTCTTGCCGGCAGCGACGTTCTGGTCGCGCGCCTGCAGCTTGAACCAGTGGACGATCTTCGCCCGTGCCCGCGAGGTGGTCACGTAACCGAGGTTGGAGTTCAGCCAGTCACGGCTCGGATTGCCGTGCTTGCTGGTGATGATCTCCACCTGCTCGCCGGTCTGCAGGCTGTAGTTGAGCGGCACGATGCGCCCGTTGATCTTGGCGCCCCGGCAGTTGTGGCCGATCTCGGTGTGCACGCGGTAGGCGAAGTCCAGCGGCGTGGCGCCCTTGGGCAGGTCGATGGCATGGCCGTCGGGGGTGAACACGTAGACCCGGTCCGGCTCGATATCGACCCGCAGTTGTTCGGCCAGGCCGCCGATGTCACCCAGTTCTTCATGCCATTCGAGCACCTGGCGCAGCCAGGAAATCTTCTCTTCGTAGTGATTGGAGCTGGGCTTGACGTCAGTGCCCTTGTAGCGCCAGTGGGCGCACACCCCAAGCTCGGCCTCTTCGTGCATGGCGTGGGTGCGGATCTGCACTTCCAGCACCTTGCCCTCGGGACCGATCACCGCGGTGTGCAACGAGCGGTAGCCGTTTTCCTTGGGGTTGGCGATGTAGTCGTCGAACTCCTTGGGGATGTGCCGCCACAGGGTGTGCACGATGCCCAGCGCGGTGTAGCAGTCGCGCACTTCCGGCACCAGCACGCGTACCGCACGCACGTCGTAGATCTGGCTGAACTCCAGGCCCTTGCGCTGCATCTTGCGCCAGATCGAATAGATGTGTTTCGCCCGGCCACTGATGTCGGCGTTGACGCCGGTGGCCAGCAGCTCGTTCTGCAGTTGGTTCATCACGTCGCTGATGAAGCGCTCGCGGTCCAGCCGGCGCTCGTGCAGGAGCTTGGCGATCTGCTTGTACTGCTCAGGCTCGAGGTAGCGGAACGAAAGGTCTTCCAGTTCCCACTTGATATGGCCGATGCCCAGCCGGTGGGCCAGCGGTGCATAGATATCGAACACCTCGCGGGCCACCCGCAGGCGCTTTTCATCGTCGGCGGACTTCACCGCACGAATGGCGCAGGTGCGTTCGGCGAGCTTGATCAGCGCCACCCGCACATCGTCGACCATGGCCACCAGCATCTTGCGCAGGTTCTCGACCTGCGCCTGCGAGCCCAGCACCAGCGACTGGCGCGGGCTGAGGCTGGCACTGATGGCCGCCATGCGCAGCACGCCGTCGATCAGCTTGGACACCACCGGGCCGAAACGCTGGCCAACTTCGGCCACCGTCACCTTGCCTTCGCGCACCGAGCGATAGATGACCGCAGCCATCAGCGAATCCTGGTCGAGCTTGAGGTCGGCGAGGATTTCGGCGATCTCCAGGCCCGCCTGGAAACTGGAGGTGCCATCGGCCCAGGAATGCTTGGCCGGGTTGCCCTTTTTCTCGATTTCCTGGGCGAACTCACAGGCCTCTTTGAGCGCCGCGCGATCGAGCTGCGAATCGACGCTCACCACATGATCGAGCCATGCTTCGAGATTGATACTGCCGTCGTTGTTGACCGGCTGGTGCACTCTCACCTGTACCATCTTTGCTTTACCTTTCCATACAGCGCACCACGCGGGTGCGCTGGTTATCACCTGTGCCGCCCTCGTTCCTTGAGGGCCGCACCAGAAGACCAGGCTCGCTAGCCCACTTCGAATAACGCCATGGCCTCGACATGCGCCGTCTGAGGAAACATGTCGAGAATCCCGGCCCTTTTTAACCGGTACCCCTGCCCGACCAGCACCTGCGCGTCTCGCGCCAGCGTGGCCGGGTTGCACGATACGTAGACCAGCCGTTTCGCGCCGAGCCGAGCGATGCCTTGCACCACCTCGTAAGCCCCGTCGCGCGGTGGATCCAAGAGTACCGCAGAAAAGCCCTCGGCGACCCATCCGGCGCCCGCCAAAGGCTGCGATAAATCGGCCTGAAAAAATCGTGCGTTATGCACATTGTTGCCGCGGGCATTGGCCTCGGCGCGCTCGACCATGGCCTGCACGCCTTCGACTGCCACCACTTCCCGCGCCTGCCGGGCCAACGGCAAGGCGAAGTTGCCCAGGCCACAGAACAGGTCCAGCACCCGCTCATCCGCCTGCGGCGCCAGCCAGGCCAGGGCCTGCTGGATCATCAGGGTGTTGACCTGGGCATTGACCTGCACGAAGTCGCCCGGTCGCCAGGCCAGTTGCAACGCCCAAGGATCCAGGGCAAACCCCAGCTCACTTGCGTCATCCACCGGTGCCGGGTCGCCTTCGCCCTGCAGCCACAACTGGGCGCCGGCCTCGCGGCAGAATGCCTCGAGGCGCGCCAGGTCTTCAGCAGGAAGGGCCGCCACATGGCGCACCAGTACCGCTTCGGCACTGCCGCTGAACAGCTCCACATGCCCCAGTGCCTGCGGCTTGCTCAAGCTGCGCAGTACGGTCGGCAAGTGGCGGAAAATCGACTGCAAGGGTTGTACCAGTACCGGGCACTCGTCGATGGCGACGATGTCCTGGCTGGCCTCGGCACGAAAGCCCACGTCCAGTTGACGGGCCTTGGCGTCCCAGCGTACGGCCACCCGCGCCCGGCGTCGATAGCCGAACTCAGGCCCGCTCAGGGGCGCGGCCCACTCGTCCGGCTGGATGCCGGCGACACGCTGCAACTGCTCGGCGAGGGTACGCTGCTTGAGCGCCAGCTGGCCGTCATGGGGCAGGTGCTGCAGGCTGCAGCCACCGCAGCGCTGGTAATGTTTGCACGGCGCCTGGCGACGCTCGGGGCTGGCCTGGAACACACGCTCAAGGCGCGCCTCGACTACCTTGCCGCGGGCCGCGAGCACCCGCGCTTCAACCTCTTCGCCGCCCAGCGCACCGCTGACGAACCAGGTGCGCCCCTCGACGAAGGCGATGCCGCGGCCATCACCGGCCAGGCGCTCGATCTGCAGGCGCTGCTTCTTGCCCACGGGCACCTGGGTGCTACGGTCACCGCCGGCCGGCTGGAAGCGCAGGCCGCTGTTGCTTTTCTTTCTGGACATCAGTTGGTATCGAACAGGCCGGTGGAAAGGTAGCGGTCGCCGCGGTCGCAGATGATGGCAACCATCACCGCGTTCTCGACTTCACGGGACAGGCGCAGCATGGCCGCCACCGCACCGCCGGAAGACACGCCACAGAAGATGCCCTCTTCGCGGGCAAGGCGGCGGGTGGTCTCTTCGGCTTCCTGCTGCGACATGTCGACCACGCGGTCGACCCGGGTGGCGTCGAAGATCTTCGGCAGGTATTCCTGGGGCCAGCGGCGGATGCCGGGGATGGCCGAACCTTCCATCGGTTGCAGGCCGATGATCTGCACCGCCGGGTTCTGTTCCTTCAGGTACTGCGAGCAGCCCATGATGGTACCGGTGGTGCCCATGGAGCTGACGAAATGGGTGATGGTGCCCTGGGTCTGTTGCCAGATCTCCGGCCCGGTGCTGTTGTAGTGGGCAATCGGGTTGTCGCCGTTGGCGAACTGGTCGAGCACCAGGCCACGGCCTTCTGCCTGCAGCTTTTCAGCCAGGTCGCGCGCGCCCTCCATGCCCTCTTCCTTGGTCACCAGGATCAACTCGGCGCCATAGGCGGTCATGGCCGCCTTGCGTTCGGCGGTGGAGTTGTCCGGCATGATCAGGATCATCTTGTAACCCTTGATCGCCGCCGCCATGGCCAAGGCGATCCCGGTGTTGCCGGAGGTCGCTTCGATCAGGGTGTCGCCGGGCTTGATCTGATTGCGCAGCTCGGCACGGGTGATCATCGACAACGCCGGGCGGTCCTTGACCGAACCTGCCGGGTTGTTGCCTTCGAGCTTGAGCAAAAGCGTGTTGCTGGTAGCCCCGGCGATGCGCTGCAGGCGAACCAGAGGCGTGTTGCCGACGCAATCGGCGATGGTTGGGTACTGCAGGGTCATGGGCGTTATCGCAATCCGGACGGCAGGGGCGCCTATCATACCGGCAAACCCCGCGCGGCCATATCACGCAATTGTCGGACGCTATAGCTGCCAGCTATAAGCCTGGTAGCGAGCCCGAGGCATCGCACTTCGTGGCAGCAGGCTTGCCCCGCGATGAATCGCAATCACCCGCCGCCAGGCGCATGCAAACCCTCAGCCCACGCTCGCCGTTCTCCGCCCACACCCTGCCGCCCTGACGCCGAATGGCACTGCGGGCAATGCTCAGCCCCAAGCCGAAACCACCATCCCCCGGCCGCGAACCGTCGAGCCGCGAGAACGGCGCGAAGATCCGCTCCAGGTCCTCCTCGGCCACGCCCCCGCCCTCGTCTTCGAGGTCGATGCGCCAGTAACCGCCTTCGCGTTTTCCACTCAGGCGTACATGGCCGTCGATCGGCGAATGACGAATGGCATTGCGCAGGATGTTCTCCAGCGCCTGGGCCAGGTGATTGAGATTGCCCTGCACCCAGCAGTCGAGCGGCACGTTACAGACCAGCCGCTGCGGCGCCCAGCCACTTTCATAGCAGGCATTTTCGCTGAGCATGTCCCACAACACCGGCAACTGGATCGGCTCCAGGTTCATCGGTGCACGCTCGGCATCCTGCCAGGCCAGTTGCAGGGTGTCCTCGACCAGTTGCTGCATGCCGTCCACCTCGCGGTGCACGCGCTCGCGCAGGCGCTGCAGGTCGGTTTCGCCATCACAGGCCACGCGCAAACGGCTCAACGGGGTGCGCATTTCATGGGAGAGGTCGCGCAACAGCTGCTGCTGCAACACCACGGTACCCTGCAGGCGCTCGGCCATCTGGTCGAAGGCCCGGGCCAGTTCGCCCAGTTCGTCACGGCGCTGGATGGTGCGCGAGTCGAGCCGCGTGGTGAGCTGGTCGGCACGCCAGGCGCGGGCCTGCTCGCGCAATTGATTGAGCGGCACGATCAGCATGCGGTACAGGCCAACGCACAACAGCAGGGTGAATAACCCAGGAATGATTCCGTTGGTGATCACCCGCCAGAAAAGGCGGTACTGGCCCGGGTTGAAGCGCTCGGGCAACTCGATCACCAGCGAGCCCTGGTCCGGGTCTTCAAGAAACGGTATACGCAGCCAGGGCTGGCCGATGCTTCGTCGGCTCATGGGCCAGTCGACCCCGCGCAAACGGGTCAAGCGCTGAACTTCGGCGCTGCCCAGGCTGAAGCTACCCAGCGGCCGGAGGTCACCGTCGAGTACGCCGACCCAACCCTTTTCGCGCGAATGCATCCCCTCCAGCCAACGATCCACCCCCTCCCGCCCACCTTCTTCCCAGGCTTGTTCGGCTTCAGCGGCATAGCCGCGCAATACCTGGCGGGCCGGCTCGGAGAGGAAAGCGTTCTGGGTTTCCATGTGCCGGCCCCAGGTGTAACTCAGGCCGATCATCAATAGGCAGAACCCCACCAGCAGGATGGCCAGCTTCCAGAACAGCGAATGACGATCGAGCACGCTCAGTCCGCCTCGCCCGCGCCAAACAGGTAGCCCTTGCCCCACACCGTGCGGACCTGCCGCTCGTGGTAGCCGATGGCCTTGAGTTTGCGGCGGATCTGGCTGACGTGCATGTCCAGGCTGCGGTCATGGCGGGCGTAGCCGCGTTGCAGCACTTGCTGATAAAGGAAGGGCTTGCTCAGCACTTCGTCCTGGCTGCGGTGGAGGATGTCGAGCAGGCGGAATTCGCTGGGGGTCAGGCCCGCCCAGGCACCCTCAAGGCTGACATCACACAGTGGCTCGTCGAAGTGCAGCTGGCCGACGCCAGCCTCGTGCGGCACCTTGGCGCGACGCTCGAAAGCCACCCGGCGCAGGATCGCCTCGATCCGCACGCGCAGTTCAGCAAAGCTGAAGGGTTTGGGCAGGTAGTCGTCGGCGCCGCGCTCAAAGCCAGTGATCCGGTCCGCCTCGGCCCCCAGCGCCGACATCAGGATGACCGGCGTGGCACTGTGCCGACGCAGGCGTGCCAGGGCGTCCAGGCCGTTGAGGCCCGGCAGCAGGATATCCATCAACACCAGGTCGAACACCTGGCGCCCGGCGGCCTCCAGCCCTTCCAGGCCGTTGCGGCACCAGGTCACCTGGAAGCCGCCGCGCTGCAACTCTTCATGCAAGTAGGCACCCAGGACAGGGTCGTCCTCGATGGCCAGGATACTGGACTCGTGAATAGCTACGGGATTCATTGGCAACTGCCATCAATTCTCAGTTGCGCGATTATTGGCTATACCGTCTTGCCAAGGCAACCGCTGCTCGACCGGCGCGAACCTCGATGCGGACCGTACAGGCGCTCGCGAAGCGCAGAGCGGCATGCCCCGGCAGACAAAAACCAATACAAATGAGTGCATTGCCACCAAGCCCGGAGTAACGTTCCCGCTGGAGCGCGCTTGCGCGTTGGCACATGACAGGAGACAGGTGTGCTCGATCGTTTGGGAATCCGCAGCCGCGTGCTGCTGCTGGCGTTGCTGCCAGCCAGCCTGATGGCCCTGGTGCTGGGCAGCTACTTCACCTGGCTGCAGCAGAACGAACTGCGCACGCAACTGTTGCAACGCGGCAAGATGATCGCCGAGCAACTGGCCCCGCTGGCCGCCCCGGCCATGGCCCGCCCGGCCCCGGAGCAGTTGGAGCGCATCGCCGCCCAGGCGCTGGAGCAGTCCGACGTGCGCGCCGTGGCGTTTCTTGCCGCCGACCGCACGCGCCTGGCACACGCCGGCCCGAGCATGCTCAACCAGCCCCCCAGCGGCGGCACCGGCACACAACTGTTGCAGCGCACCGGCAATGACGCCACCCGCTACCTGATGCCGGTGTTCGGCCATCACCGCGACCTGGCCACCGATGCCGTGCCCAACGAGGCCGAGCGGCTGCTCGGCTGGGTGGAGATCGAGCTGTCCCATGACGGCACCCTGCTGCGCGGCTACCGCAACCTGTTCACCAGCCTGCTGCTGATCTTCGCCTGCCTGAGCCTGACCGCTCTGCTCGCCGTGCGCATGGGCCGCACCATCAACGGCCCGATCAACCGCATCAAGCATGCGGTCAACCAGCTCAAGGACGGCCACCTCGACGCACGCCTGCCGGCCATGGGCAGCCATGAACTGGACGAGTTGGCCGCGGGTATCAACCGCATGGCCGAAACCCTGCACAGCGCTCACGAAGAGCTGCAGCACAGCATCGACCAGGCCACCGAGGACGTGCGCCAGAACCTGGAAACCATCGAGATCCAGAACATCGAGCTGGACATGGCGCGCAAGGAAGCTCTGGAAGCCAGCCGGATCAAGTCCGAGTTCCTCGCCAACATGAGCCATGAGATCCGCACCCCGCTCAATGGCATCCTGGGTTTCACCCATCTGTTGCAGAAAAGCGAGCTGACCCCACGCCAGCTCGATTACCTGGGCACCATCGAAAAGTCCGCCGACAACCTGCTGGGGATCATCAACGAGATCCTCGACTTCTCCAAGATCGAGGCCGGCAAGCTGGTGCTCGACAGCATCCCGTTCAACCTGCGCGACCTGATCCAGGACACCCTGACCATCCTCGCCCCGGCGGCCCACGCCAAGCAGCTGGAGCTGCTCAGTCTGGTGTACCGCGACACGCCCTTGTCGCTGGTGGGCGACCCGCTGCGGCTCAAGCAGATCCTTACCAACCTGGTGAGCAACGCGATCAAGTTCACCCGCGAAGGTACGATCGTGGTACGCGCCATGCTCGAAGACGAGCAGGAAGACAGCGTGCAACTGCGCATCAGCGTGCAGGACACCGGCATCGGCCTTTCGCCGCAGGACGTACGCACCTTGTTCCAGGCCTTCAGCCAGGCCGATAACTCGCTGTCGCGCCAGCCCGGCGGCACCGGCCTGGGGCTGGTGATTTCCAAGCGCCTGATCGAGCAGATGGGCGGTGAGATCGGCGTCGACAGCACCCCGGGCGAAGGCTCGCAGTTCTGGATCAGCCTCAATCTGCCCAGGGCCCACGACGATATCGAGGAGCAACCGCTGCAGGCGCTGCTGGGCCGCCGGGTGGCCATCGTCGACGGCCATGACCTGGCGCGCCAGGCCCTGGAGCATCAGTTGGAGGACTGCGGGCTGTCGGTCTGCCTGTTCACCTCCTACGACCAACTGTTGCAGGCCGTGCACGCGGCCGCGCAAGCCGGGCAGCCATTCGATTTCGCCGTGCTCGGCACCAACCTGGGCAGCCTCTCGCCCGAACAGCTCGGCCACTATCACCAACAACTCGAACGCCAGGGCTGCCAGTGCGTGGTGCTCTGCCCGACCACCGAGCAGCCGCTCTACCAACCCTACCTGCCCAACGCCCATGGCCAGTTGCTGGCCAAACCGACCTGCACACGCAAGCTGCGCCGCCTGCTGCTGGAACTGGTGCAACCGCGCCGCCCACTCGGCGAACAGCGCCATGTCACAGGCGAGCGCATGCCCAAGGTGCTGTGCGTCGACGACAACCCGGCCAACCTGCTGCTGGTGCAGACCCTGCTTGAAGGCATGGGCGCCGAAGTGCTGGCGGTGGACAGCGGCTTCGCGGCGGCCCAGGCCGTGCAGGATGAACCCTTTGATCTGGTCCTGATGGATGTCCAGATGCCGGGCATGGACGGGCGAGCCTGCACCGAGCAGATCCGCCGCTGGGAAAGCAGCCACAGCGGTCCGGCGCTGCCGATCGTCGCCCTGACCGCGCACGCCATGGCCAATGAAAAGCGCGCCTTGCTGCACAGCGGCATGGACGATTACCTGACCAAGCCGATCAGTGAGCGCCAGCTGGCCCAGGTGGTGATGAAATGGACCGGCCTGAGCCTGGGTGCCCCACAACCCGAACGCAGCCCCGAACGCATGCCCGACAGCAGCGAACTGAAAGTGCTCGACCCCGAGGAAGGGCTGCGCCTGGCCGCCGGCAAACCGGACCTGGCGGCGGACATGCTGGCCATGCTGCTGGCCTCGCTGGCGTCTGAACGGGAGGCCATCCTTGCGGCCCGTGAAGCAGGCGACCACGCCACCCTGATCGAGCGCGTGCATCGGCTCAACGGCGCCTCGCGCTATTGCGGCGTGCCACAGTTGCGTGCGGCCTGCCAGCGTAGCGAAACCTTGCTCAAGCAGGACAACCCACAGGCCCAGCAGGCGCTGGATGAGCTGGACCGGGCAATTGTCCGCCTCGCGGAACAGGCACAATGCAGCGTGTGATCGAGTATCCCGCGATGAGGCCGCCACAGCCCATACAGATCAATAGACGCCCTGCCCGTCTGGCTAGACTGGCGGCGTAGCCATAAAAGGAATACCGCCATGCGCGCCCTCTTGTTCAGCAGCCAGCACTACGATCAGGAAAGCTTCGAGCGTGCCGTCGCAGACACGGCCCTGGAGCTGCACTACCAGCCCGCGCGCCTGACCCTCGACACGGCGGCCCTGGCCTGCGGTTACGAGGTGATCTGCGCGTTCATCAACGACGAACTCGACGCCCTGGTGCTGGAGCGCCTGGCGGCTGGCGGCACGCGCCTGATCGCCCTGCGCTCGGCCGGCTACAACCATGTCGACCTGGCCGCGGCGCAGCGCCTGGGGCTGGCGGTGGTGCGGGTGCCCGCCTACTCGCCGCACGCCGTCGCCGAGCATGCCGTGGCCCTGATCCTGGCCCTCAACCGGCGCCTGCACCGCGCCTACAACCGCACCCGCGAAGGTGACTTCACCCTGCATGGCCTGACCGGCTTCGACCTGCACGGCAAGACCGTCGGCGTGGTCGGTACCGGGCAGATCGGCGTGGCGTTCGCCCGCATCATGGCCGGTTTCGGCTGCCAGCTGCTGGCCTACGACCCCTACCCCAACCCCGAACTGCTGGCCCTGGGGGCACGCTACCTGACGCTGCCCGAGCTGCTGCGCGAAGCCCGCATCATCAGCCTGCACTGCCCACTGACCGAACACACCCGGCACCTGATCAACGCCCACAGCCTGGCCCAGCTGCAACCCGGCGCCATGCTGATCAACACCGGCCGCGGCGCCTTGGTCGACACCCCGGCGCTGATCGATGCGCTCAAAAGCGGCCAGCTCGGCTACCTGGGGCTGGATGTGTATGAAGAAGAGGCGCAACTGTTCTTCGAGGACCGCTCCGACCAGCCCCTGCAGGACGATGTGCTGGCGCGGCTGCTGACCTTCCCCAACGTGATCGTCACCGCGCACCAGGCGTTCCTGACCCGCGAGGCGCTGGATGCCATCGCCGCGACCACCCTGGACAACATCACCCGCTGGGCGGCAGGCAATCCGCAGAACATCGTCGAAGGTTGATGCTAGGATACGCGGCAATTCTGGAGGACCCATGGTCGAACACGATTTCCGCTACACCCTTTTCAACCCGCAACACACCCTGATCGAATGCCGCGCACTGGTGCCGGGCCGTTACCAGGTCACCGGCAACGGCGGCTCGATCCAGAAAAACGACGTGCTGCTGGTCAGCCTCAAGGGCAGCAAGACCCTGTCCATGCGCCTGACCGTGGACACCGTCCGCCACCTGATCAACCCAAGCGGCCAGTGGGTCGCCGTGGCCAGGGGCCCGGTGTTCAACGAGCTGGAAATCCACGAATGGCAGGTCAAGTGCGACAGCTGCGACGCCGTGCTGGATTTCGAGTTCGCCGCTGAAGCCAAGCTAGGCAAAAAAGGCCACGCACCGGCCGCCAGCGCCCGCGTGGCAGAGCTGGGCTGGGCCAGCCAGGGCGACAAGCACCTGTGCCCACAGTGTCAGGAGCGCGCTGAGTGAAACAGCTGTTGAGCGCCGCGCTGATCGCCGGCGGCCTGATGGGTTGTGCAGCGCAGCCTTCGCCCCTGCAGCAGGAGCAGAGCTATGTGCTGGAATGGATCGGTGAGCGACCGCTGATCGACTACAGCCACCTTACGCTGACCCTGGCCAACGATGGCCGCGCCTACGGCAATGCCGGCTGCAACCACTGGTTCGCACCGTACACGCTGAACGGCGAGCAACTGAGCTTCGGCAAGGTCGGCAAGACCCGCAAGCTGTGTGCGCCCGCCTTGATGGACCAGGAAAAACGCTTCCTGCAGGCGCTGGAAACGGTACAGCGCTGGGATGTGTCGCCGATCGAGCAGATCCGCTTCTGGCCGGCTGAAGGCAAGCCGTTGCGGTTCTGGCCTGAAGAAGGCTGAAACTCCCGGGGCTGCTTTGCAGCCCTTCGCGGGTAAAACCGCTCCCACAGGGGTCGCGCCTATCTGTGGGAGCGGGGTTTACCCCGAAGGGCC
>NZ_JBDJLM010000023.1:0-67351 GCF_039673365.1 Pseudomonas sp. TWI923
CTTTCGCGACACACGGCCGCCCATCCATTCGCACGCGCCCCCCCTTTTGGTGCGGCTTTTTGTCGCGAAAGGGGCGCAAAGCGCCCCCAGCTTTCATACAGGCAAAAAAAAGCCCCGGACCATGCCGGGGCTCGATGGACAGCTGCCGAGTCAGCCAGCCAAACGCTTGTCGTACACGTGGCAAGCCTTGCCCTCGGAACGCTTCAGCGCCCCGCACGGCTGCAGGTGCACCTGGGTGCTGATGCCGATATAGGTCTTGATCTGCTTCGCCAGCTCACCCACCACCTGCTTGCGCTGGCCTTCATCCAGGTACTGGCTGTCAGCGCGCAACTCCACATGCACCTCGACGCTGTCGAGGTTGCCATTGCGATACAGATGAATCTCATACAGCTCAGAAAGCTGTTTGATTTTCAGTACCTGCTCTTCGATCTGCGTGGGGAACACGTTGACCCCGCGGATGATCAGCATGTCGTCGCTGCGCCCGGTGATCTTGCCGATGCGCCGCATCGGCCGGGCGGTACCGGGCAGCAGGCGGGTGAGGTCGCGGGTGCGGTAGCGCACCATCGGTAGTGCCTCCTTGCTCAGCGAGGTGAACACCAGCTCGCCGAGCTGGCCGTCCGGCAGCACGGCGCCGGTTACCGGGTCGATGATCTCGGGGTAGAAGTGGTCTTCCCAGATGGTCGGACCGTCCTTGGTCTCGATGCACTCCATGGCAACGCCCGGGCCCATGATTTCCGACAGGCCATAGATGTCCAGGGCGTCGATGCCCAGGCGCTGCTCGATGGAGCGGCGCAGTTCATCGGTCCAGGGCTCGGCACCGAAGATGCCCAGGCGCAGCTTGAGGTCTTCGGGGGCAATGCCCTGGCGCTCGATCTCGTCGGCCAGGTTGAGCATGTACGACGGCGTGACCATGATGATGTCGGGCTGGAAGTCGCGGATCAGCTGCACCTGCTTTTCGGTCTGGCCGCCAGACATGGGGATCACCGTGCAGCCCAGGCGCTCAGCGCCGTAGTGGGCGCCGAGGCCGCCGGTGAACAGGCCGTAGCCGTAGGAAACATGCACCTTGTCGCCCTTGCGCCCGCCGGCGGCGCGGATCGAGCGCGCCACCACGTTGGCCCAGGTGTCGATGTCGTTCTGGGTATAGCCGACCACGGTCGGCTTGCCGGTGGTGCCGCTGGACGCATGCAGGCGCACCACCTGGTCCTGGGGCACGGCGAACATCCCGTAGGGGTAGTTGTCGCGCAGGTCGTTCTTGCCGGTGAAGGGGAACTTGGCCAGGTCGTCCAGTGTGTGCAGGTCGTCCGGGTGGGCGCCGCAGGCGTCGAAACGCTGGCGGTACAAAGGAACGTTCTGGTAGGCGTGCAGCAGGCTCCAGCGCAGGCGCTCCAGCTGGTGCTGGCGCAGCGCGTCGAGGCTGGCGGTTTCCATCGGGTCGAGCAGGGCGCGTTCGGCTTTGGCGTAGTGGTTCATGGTCTCACTCGAATTGTTCTTGTCGTGGGCCGGGGCCCTGAGTGTCATGGGGGCAGCATACTGCCCGCGTTGCATTGCGTCTCTGGGCGGCTGATCAGAGGCGCTCGATCACCAGGGCGATGCCTTGGCCCACGCCGATGCACATGGTGCACAGCGCGTAGCGGCCACCGCTGTGCTCAAGCTGGTGCAGGGCGGTGGTGACCAGCCGCGCACCGCTCATGCCCAGCGGGTGGCCCAGGGCGATGGCGCCGCCATTGGGGTTGACCCGAGGGTCGTCGTCGGCCAGGCCCAGTTCGCGCAACACGGCCAGGCCCTGGGCGGCGAAGGCTTCGTTGAGTTCGATGACGTCCATGTCGGCCAGCGCCAGGCCGGTCAGCTCCAGCACCTTGTGGGTTGCCGGCACTGGCCCGATGCCCATGATGCGCGGTTCGACCCCGGCCACCGCCAGCCCCAGTACCCGGCCGCGGGCCTTGAGGTTGTGCCGGCGGGCGGCCTCGGGGCTGGCCAGCAGCAGCGCGCAGGCGCCGTCGTTGACCCCGGAGGCATTGCCAGCGGTGACGCTGCCGCCCTCACGGAACGGCGTACCCAGGCGCGCCAGTTGCTCAAGGGTGGTGTCGCCACGGGGGTGTTCGTCGTGCTCGATGCATTTGGCCGGGCCTTTGCGCTGAGGAATCTCGACCGGCACGATCTCCTCGGCCAGGCGCCCGCTGGCCTGGGCGGCGGCGGCTTTGTGCTGGCTGCGCAGGGCAAAGGCGTCCTGGTCCGCACGGCTGATGCCGAACTGCTCGGCGACGTTCTCGGCGGTCTCGGGCATCGAGTCGATGCCGTATTGCGCTTGCATCAGTTTGTTGACGAATCGCCAGCCGATGGTGGTGTCGTACAGCTCGGCGCTACGGCCGAAGGCCTGCTCGGATTTGCCCATCACGAACGGCGCCCGCGACATCGACTCGACCCCGCCGGCCAGCATCAGCCCGGCTTCACCGCAACGCAGGGCGCGGGCGGCATTACCGATGGCGTCCAGGCCCGAGCCGCACAGGCGGTTGAGGGTGGTGCCGGGCACGCTGATCGGCAACCCGGCCAGCAGGCTGGCCATGCGCGCGACGTTGCGGTTGTCTTCGCCGGCCTGGTTGGCGCAGCCGAGGATCACATCGTCGACCTGGCTCCAGTCCAGTTCGGGGTGGCGCGCCATCAGCGCCTTGAGCGGTATCGCGGCGAGGTCGTCGGGGCGCACGCCGGACAGGGCGCCGCCGTAGCGGCCAATGGGGGTACGCACCGCATCGATGATCAGTGCGTAGGGCTGGCGGGTGTCAGTCATGGGTGTTCTCCGGTGCCAGCACGCTGCCGCGCACCTTGTAGGATTTGCCGTGGAACAGGGCGATCAGCTCGCCATGCTGGTTTTCGATGCGCACGTCGTAGTTGCCGGTGCGGCCTTTGCGGCTCAGTTCGGTCGCGCTGGCGACGAGCTGGTCGCCACGTTTGGCCGGCGCGATGTAGTCGATGCTGCAACCCAAGGCCACGGTGGCTTCGTCATGGCTGTTGCAGGCGAAGGCAAAGGCCGAGTCGGCAAGGGCAAACAGAAAGCCGCCATGGCAGGTGCCGTGGCCCTGGATCATGTCGGCGCGCACGCTCATGGCCAGGCGCGCACTGCCGGGGCCGGCGTCGAGCAGTTCGATGCCCAGGCCCTGGCTGGCTGCGTCACGGGCGAACATGGCCTCGGCGCAGGCACGCGCCAGGGCTTGGGGGGACAGATCAGGCATGCAGGCGGCCTCCTTGGACGTGGGTGCGGCGTAGCAGCAGGGAAGGGCGGTAGCGTTCCTCGCCGTAGCTGCGTTGCAGGTTGTCGAGTACGCGCAGGGTGTAGCCGACACCGAGGCTGTCGGCCCAGGCCAGCGGGCCACGGGGGTAATTGACCCCGGCGCGCATGGCCAGGTCGATGTCCTGCGGCGTGCCAACCCCTTGCAGCACCGCGTCGGCCGCTTCGTTGGCGAGCATGGCGACGGTGCGCAGCACCACCAGGCCGGGCAGGTCGGCAACGGCGCTGACCTCGAGCCCGGCGCTGCGCAGCAAGGCAATCGCCTGGTCGCGAGCCTCGGCGGTGCAGTTGGCGGCGTGGCTGATGGCAAGGCGGGTAGCGCTGGCATAGTCCTGGGCCAGATCGAGCAGGACCAGGTTGCTCAGGCCGTCCTCGCGGGCACGCTGGCTAGCCAGGCGACCGTCGGAAAGCGCCAGGGTGGCGTCGCCGACCCGCAGCAAGCCTGTGCCTGCGCGTTCGGTCACGCTGATGCCGGCGCCGCGCAAGCGCTCCACCAGGGTGCGCAGCACGCCAAGGTCGCCTTCTGCCACGCAGCAATCCACATTCGCCTGGCTGGCCAGGCTGAGCGGTTGCGGCTTTTGCGCGCCCTCGGCATAGCTATAGAAGCCCTGCCCGGACTTGCGCCCCAGGCGCCCGGCATCCACCAGCGCCTTCTGCACCAGCGACGGCTGGAAGCGCAAGTCGCCATAGAAGGCCTCGAACACTGAGCAGGTCACGGCGTAGTTGACGTCATGCCCGATCAGGTCGGTGAGCTCGAAAGCGCCCATGCGAAAACCGCCGGCCTCGCGCAGCAGGGCGTCGAGGGTGGCGCAGTCGGCGGCGCCTTCCTGCAGCAGGCGCAGGCTTTCGGCATAGAAAGGGCGCGCTACGCGGTTGACGATGAAGCCCGGCGTAGACTGCGTGTGCACCGGCTCCTTGCCCCAGACCTTGGCCGTTTCATACAAGGTGGCGGCGACGGCGGGATCGCTGGCCAGGCCCGAGACAATCTCCACCAGGGCCATCAACGGCGCCGGGTTGAAGAAGTGCATGCCGATCACTTGCTGCGGGCGCTTCAGGCCGGCGGCCAGGCTGGTGATCGACAGCGACGAGGTGTTGCTGGCGAGTATGCAGTCCTCGCCACACACGGCTTCGAGCTGGTGCAGCAGGCCTTGTTTTACCGTCAGGTTCTCGACGATGGCTTCGATGACCAGGCGCGCGGGGGCGAGGGCATCGAGGGTTTCCACAGGCAGCAGGCGGGCGCTGATGGCTGCGCGCTCGGTGGCGGGCAGCTTGCCTTTTTCCACCAGGCGGCCGAGCTGCCGGTCGATGCCTGCAACGGCTTGCGCGGCGGCGCCTGGGCGGTTGTCGTAGAGGCAAACCGGGTGGCCGGCCTGGGCGGCTACCTGGGCGATTCCGGCGCCCATGGCGCCGGCACCAATGACTGCCACCAGCGTGTTGCGGTCGAGTGCAGCCATGATCAACGCCCCTTGAACGCGGGGACGCGCTTGTTCATGAAGGCGCTGACGCCTTCGCGGTAGTCCTCGCTGCGCCCGGCCAGGCGCTGCAGGTCGCGCTCCAGCTCCAGCTGCTGGTCAAAACGGTTGTCGTAGCTCTGGTTCAGTGCGCGCTTGATCAGGGCCAGGCCGTAGGTGGGCTGGGTCGCCAGCTGGCGGGCCAGGGTCAGGGCCTCGTCACGCAGGGCGGCATCGTCGACCACGCGATGGATCAGCCCCCACTGTTCGGCCTGTTCGGCGCTCAGGCGCTCGCCGAGCAATGCCAGCGCCTTGGCCCGGGCCATGCCGATCAGGCGCGGCAGCAGCCAGGTGCCGCCGGAGTCGGGAACCAGGCCAATCTTGCAGAACGCCTGGATGAAGCTGGCAGAACGCGCTGCCAGCACCAGGTCGCAGGCCAGCGGCAGGTTGGCGCCGGCGCCGGCGGCCACGCCATTGACGGCACAGATCACCGGCAGCGGCAGGTCGCGCAGGCTGCGCACCAAGGGGTTGTAGAACTTTTCGATGGATTCGCCCAGGTCGGGCATCTCGGCGCCGGGGGCGACATTGCGATCGGACAGGTCCTGGCCTGCGCAGAAGCCGCGGCCTTCCCCGGTCAGCAGCAGTACTCGGGCGTGTTCGCTCTGGCGCACTTGCTTGAGGGCTTCGCGCACTTCCAGGTGCATGGCGCTGTTGAAGCTGTTCAGTTGCTCGGGCCGGTTGAGGCTGAGCAGGGCGACACCGTCGTCGTCGATGGAAAACAGGATGTGCTGGAAAGGCATGCTGGAAGCGCTCCGTCGGTGGAGGGGAGGGGTCACTGGCCGAGGAAGCGGGCCGGGCGTTTTTCCTGGAAGGCGCGGATGCCTTCATTGCGGTCGGCAGTGCCGGCCAGCAGGGTGAAAGCGTGGCGCTCGAAACGCAGGCCGGTGGCCAGGTCGGTGTCCTGGGCCTTGAGCAGCGCCTCCTTGGCCAGGCGCACGGCCAGCGGCGCCTTGGCGGCGATGGCGCGGGCCACCTGCAGGGCGCGCTCGACCGTCAGTTCAGGCTCGGTGACTTCGCTGACCAGGCCGGCCTGCAAGGCGTGGCGGGCGTCGATCGCCTCGCCGCTGAGCACCATCTGCATGGCCAGCGGCTTGCCCACTGCGCGCAGCAGGCGCTGGGTGCCGCCGGCGCCGGGGATGATGCCGAGATTGATTTCGGGTTGGCCGAACCGTGCATCGCTGCCGGCAATGACGATATCGGCGCACATCACCAGTTCGCAGCCGCCACCCAGGGCGTAGCCGTTGACGGCGGCGATCAGTGGCTTGGCGAAGGCGGCGATGCGTTGCCAGTGGGATACGCGGGGGTCGTTGAGGATACCGACCAGATCGCGCTCGGCCATTTCGTTGACATCGGCGCCGGCGGCGAAGGCCTTGCGGCTGCCGGTGATGATCACGGCGCGGGTGTGTTCGTCGCGTTCTGCGGCGTCGAGTTCGGCGGCTAGCTCGGCCAGCAGCTCGGTGCTCAAGGCGTTGAGGGCTTGCGGGCGGTGCAGGGTGATCAGACGGACGCCGTCCGCTGGGGGCTGCACAAGGAGGTTGCTGGGCATGGTGGTACCTCAGGCTGCACGTTCGGCGCCAGCTGGAGCTGGCTTTTCTTGGAGTTGTTGGCGGTGCTGGGGCAAGTATAGATTCAAAGCGATACCGCAATGCAACATATAAATTGAATGTGTGTATCTCATTATGTTCTTGGCCTCGCTCGCTCGGTGCATCGCCGACAAGCCGGCCCTCACAGAGCATAGAGCCTGAAAGCTGGCGATTAGGCCTTTTGGAAGCTGCTTTGCCGGCAATGAATCGCAGCCATCAAAGCGATACACGTCTGGATGAATTGACTGAACCAATTGAAGTGATACAAGATCGGATTGCCATCCGAATCACATTGAGAAACAACCTATGCCCTGCTACCGCCTCGACGGCCTGACCCCTGTGGTTCATCCCAGTGCCTATGTCCATCCCAGCGCAGTCCTGATCGGTGACGTGATCATCGGCCCCGATTGCTATGTCGGCCCGCTGGCCTCATTGCGCGGCGATTTCGGGCGTATCGTCCTGGAGCATGGCGCCAACCTGCAGGACACCTGCGTGATGCATGGCTTCCCCGGGGGCGACACGGTGGTGGAGCGCAATGGCCACGTCGGCCACGGCGCGGTGTTGCACGGTTGCCGGGTGGGCGAGGATGCCTTGGTGGGGATGAATGCGGTGGTGATGGATGGGGCGCATATCGCGCCGCGCTGCATCGTCGCCGCCACGGCCTTCGTCAAGGCCGGCTTCCAGTGCCCGGAGCAGAGCCTGGTGGTGGGGGCGCCGGCCGAGGTCAAGCGCTCGCTCAGCGACCAGGAGCTGGCCTGGAAGCAACGCGGCACTGCCCAGTACCACAGCCTGACCCGACGCTGCATGGCCTCGATGGTGGAGTGCCCGCCATTGAGCGAAGCAGAGGCGCAGCGCCCGCGCATGGGTGATTCAGGTTTCCGGCCCAAGGCCGAGGGTGGCGCATGAACCTTGCACGGCCACGGCAGGCAGGTATAGTCGAGGCTTTAGCCGCGCCGCGTCCCCTCATGAGCAGCCTTGCCCCCCTGAATCACCTGATCACCCGCTTCCAGGAGCAGACGCCGATCCGCGCCAGCTCGCTGATCATCACGCTCTATGGCGATGCCATCGAACCCCATGGCGGCACGGTCTGGCTGGGTAGCCTGATCAACCTGCTGGAGCCGATGGGCATCAATGAGCGGCTGATCCGTACCTCGATCTTTCGCCTGACCAAGGAAGGCTGGCTGACCGCCGAGAAGGTGGGGCGGCGCAGCTACTACAGCCTGACCGGCACCGGCCGTCGGCGATTCGAGAAAGCCTTCAAGCGTGTCTACAGCGCCAACCTGCCGGCCTGGAACGGCGCGTGGACGCTGGTGCTGCTGTCGCAGCTCGATGCCGCCAAGCGCAAGGCCGTGCGTGAAGAGCTCGAGTGGCAAGGTTTCGGCGCCATGGGCCCGAACCTGCTGGGCTGCCCACGCAGCGACCGTGCCGACCTTGCAGCGACACTGCGCGAGTTGGACGCCGAGGATGACAGCATCGTGTTCGAGACCCACGCCCAGGAAGTGCTGGCCTCCAAGGCCCTGCGCGCCCAGGTGCGCGAGAGCTGGAATATCGATGAGCTAGGGCAGCATTACAGCGAGTTCATTCGCTTGTTCCGCCCTTTGTGGCAGGCGATGAAAGAGTTGGAGGCGCCCGATGCCGCAGACTGCTTCCTGGCCCGCACCTTGCTCATCCACGAGTACCGCCGCCTGCTGCTGCGCGATCCGCAACTGCCGGACGAGTTGTTGCCAGGCGACTGGGAAGGCCGAGCGGCTCGGCAACTCTGCCGCAACCTGTATCGGCTGGTGCAAGGCAGGGCAGAGGAATACCTTGCCACTGCGCTGGAGACCGCGGACGGGCCGTTGCCGGATGCCAACAGCAGCTATTACAAAAGGTTCGGTGGGTTGAGCTGACTAGAAAAGCCGAATCCCTGCGGAAACCTCGACGGCTTTGCTGATGTTGTAGCCGACAACCCGCCATTGATCAGCTTCTTCGCTGAGCAGCACGGCCTCGGTGACGGTCATGTTTGCGAAGGTTGATTGGGTCTGGACGGCGGCGTAATGACCAGGCGGCGCATCCGGCAGTTGTTTGGTGAACGCCACCTGGTATTGATTACGCTGCTGCAGCTCGCCAAGCCCCATGCGTAATCCGCTGATGCCTTTGACCCAGTTTGGCTCGGTGGTAGCTGCTTTGAGGACTGAGCCTGCCGACGCCCAGGTCATGTCGGCTCTTCCCGCGTCCAGCAACAGCAGGAACTCGTTCGCCGTATCCGCTATCTGTTTCTGCTGTTGCGCAGGGCCAGGCTGGGAGAGCACTACCGCCGACGTATTCGTTGCGGGAGCGTTTGTATTGATGGAGACATCACAGCCTGCGAGCAACAGCAAACCGACCAGTAAAACACCATGCTTCATGCAAAAACCTCGAGAGTAGAGGGGGTCAGCGGGCTATTAAACCGAAAAGCGGGCGCGTTGGACACCCGCAAGGCCATACACAGCACATTGCTCAAAAGGTCTCAAGTCTGTCGAATTATGACTTGGACGATCTTGGTAGGGGCGCAATAGGATTGCCGCCATCGGAGTTCATAACCAACTCCCCTAATCAGGAAAACCCAGATGAACCTCAAATCCCTTATCGCCAATCCACTGGGCTTCGGCACCGCCCCCCTGGGCAACATGTTCCGCAATGTGCCAGAGGCCGAGGTGCAAGCCACTGTCGACGCCGCCTGGAACAACGGTGTGCGCTACTTCGACACCGCGCCGTTCTACGGTGCCGGCCTCTCCGAATCGCGTCTGGGCAACGCCCTGGTCGGTCGTCCGCGTGACGAATACGTGCTCAGCACCAAGGTCGGTCGGATCATCCTCGACGAACTGGAAGACCCTACCAGCCGTGAGCTGGGCGAGAAGAGCGGCTTGTTCGAACACGGCAACCGCAACCGCATCGTCAACGACTACAGCGCCGACGCCACCTTGCGCTCCATCGAGGACAGCCTGCGTCGCCTGAAGACCGACCGCCTGGACATTGTCTGGATCCACGACATCGCCCAGGACTTCTATGGTGACGAGTGGCTGGAGCGTTTCGAAACCGCACGCAAAGGGGCCTTCCGAGTCCTCACCCGCCTGCGTGAAGAAGGCGTGATCAAGGCGTGGGGCCTGGGTGTGAACCGGGTCGAGCCGATCGAGCTGACCCTCGACCTGGACGAGCCGCGTCCAGACGGCTTCCTGCTCGCCGGTCGTTACTCGCTGCTGGATCACGATCGCGCCCTGCAACGTGTCATGCCGCAAGCCGTGGAGCAGGGCGTTGGCATCGTCGTCGGCGGGCCATACAGCTCTGGCGTCACTGCCGGTGGCGAGCACTTCGAATACCAGAAGGCCACCCAGGCGGTGCTGGAGAAGCTCGAGCGCATTCGTGCGGTCGCCCGTGCCCATGGCGTCGACGTCAAGGCCGCCGCCCTGCAGTTCGCCCTGGCCCACCCGGCCGTGGTCGCAGCAATCCCGGGTTCGACCCGTCCGCTGCACGCCAACGAAGACCATGCAGCCCTGAGCGCTGTCATCCCCAGCGCGTTCTGGAATGACCTGCGTCAACAAGGCCTGATCAACGCCCTGGCGCCTGTTCCAACCGTTTGAACTGACTTTGCGGGGCCGCGTCGCGGCCCTGTCCTTAACGCATCATCGGGGTTGAACCCCAGGAGAAACATCATGGCTACTGCACAATCGTCCATCGACCTTGACATCAATGCCGACCGTGTCTGGCAACTGATTGGCGGCTTCGACGCACTGCCCGACTGGCTGCCGTTCATTCCACAAAGCATCCTGAGCGAAGGCGGCCGCGTGCGCACGCTCAAGAGCATCGACGGCGACACCATCATCGAGCGTCTGCTGGACTTCAACGAAGCCGGGCGCAGCTACAGCTACACCATCCTTCAAGGCCCGGCACCGGTTCGCGACTACCAGTCGACTCTGCGCGTGGTGTCGGTAGGCCAGGGGGCCCGTGTGGAATGGTCCGGCTCGTTCGTGCCGGTCGGTATCAGCGATGCCGAAGCGAGCGCGATGTTCGCCACTATCTACCAGGATGGCCTGGCTGCACTGAAGCAAGCACTGAAAGGTTGATGGATGGCTAGGGGCCGCAAGGCGGCCCCTAGCCTGAGCAGCCCCCCGAGCCGTGTTTCCACGGCCTTACTCATTTTCGAAGACTCATATGCTGGACTTCAGACAACTCCGTTATTTCGTCGCCGTGGCTGAGTTGGAACACGTGGGCAAGGCGGCGGAGCAACTGCACATCTCCCAGTCGCCGCTCAGCCGGCAGATTGCCCAGCTTGAGGAGCGCCTGGGGCTGCAGCTGTTCGAACGCAGTCAGCAACGGCTACGCATCACCTCCGACGGTCGCACCTTCCTGTACGAGGCCAAGGCCCTGCTCAAACACGCCGAACGCCTGGAGTCACTCGGCCGCCGATTGGGCCGGGGCGAGACGGGCGGGCTGTGCATCGGCTACGTCAGCCACGCCATCCATGCTGGGGTATTGCCCAAGGCGTTGCGCCAGGTGCGTGAGGAACGGCCGGGCATCCATATCGCCCTGTACAACCTGACGGCCCAAGAGCAATTCGAGGGGTTGCGCCAGCGCAGCCTCGATATCGCGCTGGTGTGCGAGCCGATACCGGTGGGGGATCTGGACCTGCTGGCAATACCGGTATTCCAGGACCCGCTCTATCTCGCGCTACCCATTGGGCATCCACTGGCAGACAAGGCGCAGATCGACCCTGCCGACCTTCACGAGCAGGATTGGATCATGGTCGACGGGCACGCGACCCCCAACCGTCGCGAGCGTTTCATGGCCCGTTGCGTGGAGGCAGGCTTTACCCCGCAGATCCGGCTGGAGGCCGCCGAACCGCTGAGTGCGCTGGGGCTGGTATCCGCAGGGTTAGGCTTGGCGCTGATACAGCAGAGCATCGGCGCTGGCAGCACCCCTGAGGTGGTGCTGCGCGAGTTGCCGTGGTTACAGCAAAGCATCGGCCTCTGGGCAGCCTGGCACCGAGTTGACCTGCGCCCGATAGTAGGCGAGTTTCGTCAGATCGTATTGGCTGGCGCAGAGTACTGAGGACCCTATGATTCCCTCCCTGGACAGTATTTTCGCCCGACTGCGTTTGCGTCAGTTGCGTCTGCTTATCGAGCTGGATCGCTGTGGCTCACTGCACAAGGCCGCCGAGGCCATGGCCATTTCCCAGCCCGGTGCGACCAAGGCCTTGCGTGAAGTCGAGGAGATCCTCGGCGTGCCGTTGTTCGTGCGCCAGCCCAGCGGCCTGATGGCCAACGACGCCGGGCGCTGCATGGTGCGCTATGCGCGGTTGATCCACAGCGATCTGGGGCATTTGCGCGACGAGATGCTGGGCATCGTGCAGGGGCAGGGCGGGCACCTGGCGGTGGGCAGCATCATGGGGGCCATGCCGATGCTGGTGGGGGCGCTGGGGCGGTTGCGGCGAAAGCAGGCGCAGTTGTCGGTGGAAATTGCCGAGAACACCAGCGCCAACCTGCTCGAGCAACTGGACGAAGGGCGCCTGGACCTGGCGATCTGCCGTCCCGGCGTTGGGCGTAATACGTCCGACTACGTGTTCATGGAGTTGGCGCAGGAGCCGCTGGCGGTGGTGGCCCACCCGCAGCACCCATTGGCCAGTGCGCAGGCCCTGGAAATCGGCGACCTGAGCCACTACCGGTGGATCGTCTACCCGGCCAACATGCCTATGCGCCAGGCCCTGGAGCGCGAGTTGAACGAGGCTGGCGTGGAAGTGCCGCGCTATCCGCTGGAGACTTCGTCCACCTTCGCAACCTTCATGTTGCTGGAGGAAGACCCGAGCCTGGTGGCGGTGATTCCCAGCGCGGTGGCGGCCTTTGCCGAGCAGCGTGGCCTGCTGGTGTCGCTTGCGGTGCGCTTGCGGGCGTTGAGCGAGCCGTTCGGGGTGGTACACCGGGTGGGCTCGCCACTGTCCCATGCGGCGCAACTGCTGGTCGAAGAGTTGCTCGCGCCCTGAGTGCAGAGGGGCCGCAAAGCGGCCCCAGGCACCGTCAGAACTGCCGCTCGCGGTAGTCGATCAGGCTCGAGAACAGGGCAATCAGCAGCGCCGCGACCACGAAGAAGATCAAGGCGAAGAAGTACTCGCCGGTGAACTGCACGATCAGGCCGATGATGATCGGCACCAGCACGCCCGCCATGTTGCCGCAGAAGTTCATGGTCCCG
The DNA here is from genome assembly GCF_039673365.1 of Pseudomonas sp. TWI923. Lineage (NCBI taxonomy): Bacteria > Pseudomonadati > Pseudomonadota > Gammaproteobacteria > Pseudomonadales > Pseudomonadaceae > Pseudomonas > Pseudomonas sp. TWI923. The sequence goes on from NZ_JBDJLM010000023.1 coordinate 12,579, forward strand.
CCCAGCACGCCGGTGCGCGACGGGCCGCCGATGATCGCCGGCAGGCACCAGTACATGCCGCACCAACGAATGAAGAACATCGCCACGCACAGCAGGGTGATCACCGGGCCGGTGCTGGCGACGAAGGCCGCCGCGAGGATACACGCCGCCGCGACCAGTGCCGAGCCGCTGAACATCGAGCGCATCACCAGGTTCGGCGAGGCGCCGCTGGCGCGCCACTTGTCACCGATCCAGCCGCCGACCAGCTCGCCGATGAAACCGCACATGAAGATCAGGAAGGTCGCTCCGCCCATGGCCGAGATGTCCAGGCCGTGGGCCTTGTGCAGGTAGCTGGGCATCCAGGTCAGCAGGCCGTAGAACACCGCGAGGATGCAGCTGTAGCCGGCGAACATGGCGAAGATCGAGCGGTCCTTGAGCAGCACGCGCAGGGATATGCCGGCCTTGGCCGCGGCATGGGCGCTGGCGTTGCCTTCGGTGATATGGCGCAGTTCGGCTTCGTTGACGCCTGGATGCTCGCTGGGGTGGTTGCGGATGTATTTCCACGCCAGGATGCCGGCCAGGATGGTGCCCACCCCGGCAACCACGAAGGCCAGGCGCCAGGAGCCGAGCCAGGCGATCAGCCCGGAGATGAGAATCGCGCCCAGGGCGCTGCCCAGCGGAGCACCTCCATCGACCAGCACCGCGCCACGACCGCGCTCGTTCGGGGTGAGCCAGGAGCCGTTGAGCTTGGCGCCTGCGGGCATGATCGGCGATTCGGCCACACCCAGGCCGATCCGCGTGAACAGCAGCACCAGCCAGTGATGCGAGACCGCGCCCAAGGCCTGGAAGGCGCCCCAGGCGATGGTCGCGGCGCCGATGATGCCGCGGGTGTGGAAGCGGTCCAGCAACAGGCCGCCAGGGATCTGCATCAGTGCATACGACCAAAAGAAAGCGCTGAGCATCAGCCCCTCCATGGCCGGTGTCAGGTTGAACTCCGGCGCGATCAACGGCAGGGCCACCGACAGCGAGGCGCGGTCGATGTAGTTGATCGCGGTGAGCAGCAACAGGATCAGGAAGATGCGCCAGCGCACCGTGGTCATGGGAGCGTTGGCGTCCAGCGCCAGGTCAGCCGGGGAGGAGGTCGTCTTCATCGCAGTGCTCGTTCTTGTGATTATCGGGAGGCACATCCTGCGCACCCTGTGCGCAGGCCTTGTGCGCCCCGATTGTTGGAGCCGCTGGCAACCTTGGGTAATGAAAAGAGCTGATCCAGGGATAACGCCTGCTTATCGATAAGCGTTGGTTATCCCCGGATCAGCTCTTTTCATTATCTGGCGCGTTTGCATCGCCCCTAGATTGCCCAGGCACGGCTCGCCGCCACTCACGGCGGGTTCAACAAGAACAACGCGGCTCCACGTGCCTGAGGATCTTCCATGAGCAACTTCCAGTTCCATTTCCCCACCATCACCCAGTGCGGCGAAGGCTTGGCCAACCAGGCCGGCGCGCTGCTCAAACCCCATGTGCAGGGCGCCTTGCTGGTGGTGACCGACCAGGGCCTGATCGACGCTGGCATCCTGGGCGGTTTCTTCGCCTCCCTGGAGGAGGCCTGCATCGACTACCACCTGTTCTCGGCGGTGCAGGCCAACCCCAGCACCGACGTCCTCGACGCTGCCGTGCGCCTGCTGCGTGAGCATGATTGCAAGGCGGTGATCGGCGTGGGTGGCGGTAGCAGCATCGATACCGCCAAGGGCGTGGCGGCGATGGCCACCAACCCGGGCAGCATCCTCGACTACGAAGGCTACGACCGGCTGGTCAACCCGCCGCTGCCGATCTTCGCCATCCCGACCACCGCTGGCACCGGCAGCGAGTGCACCGCCTCGACGGTATTCACCAACAAGCAGACGTTGTTCAAGACCGTGATCATCAGCCCGCGGCTGTTCCCGCGCCTGGCCATCCTGGACCCTGCACTGACCCTGAACCTGCCGGCTTCGATCACCGCCGCCACCGGCATGGACGCATTGACCCATGCCATCGAGTCCTACGTATCGCGCCAGGCCAACCCGATCAGCCAGGCCATGGCCTTGCAGGCGATCCGCATGATCACGGGCAGCCTGGAGAAGTGCTACTTCGTCGGCACCGACATGGCCGCCCGGGAGCAGATGCTGCTGGGTTCGTTCCTGGCTGGCGTGGCGTTCTCCCAGTCCAAGCTGGGCAACGTGCACGCCATCTCCCACACCTTTGGTGGCGTGTTCAACATCCCCCACGGCATCGCCAACGCGGCGCTGCTGCCCTATGTGATCAAGTTCAACCTGCCGGCCTGCCCGGAACGATTCCGTGATATCGCCATCGCAATGGGCGCCGACATCACCGGCCTGAGCCTGGAGCAGGCTGCGGCCTGCACGGTGGAGCGCGTGGTGGCACTGAACCGTGCCATCGGCATCCCCGCGACCATCCGTGAGCTGGGCGTGGACCTGGACTTCCTGGCGCAGATGGTCAGCGACTCCATGCGCAGCGGCAATGTGCGGGTCAACCCGCGCCTGACCACGGCCCGCGATGTCGAGCAACTGATCACCGACGCCTACCACGGCAACCTCTGAACCCCATTACCCAACGCCTGCCCAGGAGTCCCTGTCCATGTTCTATGAAATGCGTACCTACACCCTGCACATCGGCAAGATGAAGGAGTACCTGGAACACTTCGAGAAAGAAGGTTTGCCGGTGATCTCGCGCTACGCGACGCTGGTTGGCTGGTGGTACACCGAGATCGGTGAGCTCAACCAGGTGGTGCACATCTGGGCCTATGAAAGCCTGGATGACCGCATCCGTCGCCGCGCCGCGCTCTACGAGGACCGCGACTGGCTCGAGCGCTTCATCCCCAAGGCCTTCCCCATGTTGATCCGCATGGAGTCCAAACTGCTGATGCCGGCGGCGTTCTCGCCGATCAAGTGACCCTGTTTTTTGCGAGTGAATTTTCCATGTCCGACGGATACAACTACATCGGCGGGCGCCGCAGCGGCCTGGGCGCGGTGTTGCTGAGCAGCATCGATGCCCATAGCGGCGAGCCTCTGCCCGGGTTCTTCTACCAGGCCACCGACACCGAAGTGGATGCCGCAGCACAGGCGGCGGCCACGGCTTACCCGGTTTACCGCGCCCTGGCGCCGGAGCGCCGGGCGTGCTTCCTGGAGGCCATCGCCGACGAGCTGGACGCCCTGGGGGGCGACTTTATCGCCTTGGTCGGGCGCGAGACCGCCTTGCCGGCACCGCGTGTCAATGGTGAGCGCGGGCGCACCAGCGGGCAGTTGCGCTTGTTCGCCCAGGTGCTGCGCAGGGGCGATTACCTGGGTGCGCGTATCGACCGCGCCTTGCCCCAGCGCCAGCCGCTGCCACGCCCGGACCTGCGTCAGTGCCGCCTGGGCGTAGGCCCGGTGGCGGTGTTCGGGGCCAGCAATTTCCCGCTGGCGTTCTCCACCGCCGGCGGCGATACCGCCGCCGCGCTGGCCGCGGGTTGCCCGGTGGTGGTCAAGGCCCACAGCGGCCACATGGCCACGGCCCAGCAGGTGGCCGATGCCATCGAGCGCGCGGCCCGTCGTACGCAGATGCCGACGGGTGTGTTCAACATGATCTTCGGCAGTGGCGTGGGCGAGCGCCTGGTGCGCCATCCGGCGATCCAGGCAGTAGGTTTTACCGGTTCGCTCAAGGGCGGTCGGGCCCTGTGTGACCTGGCAGCGGCGCGCCCCCAGCCGATCCCGGTGTTTGCCGAAATGAGCAGCATCAACCCGGTGCTGGTGCTGCCCGAGGCGCTGCGACGGCGGGGTGAGGTCATCGCCCGCGAGCTGAGCGCGTCGGTCGTGCAAGGGGCAGGGCAGTTCTGCACCAACCCTGGCCTTGTGATTGGCCTGCGCTCAGCCGAATTCAGCGCGTTCGTCGAGGCCTTGCGCCTGCAGTTGGACGACCAGCCGGCGCAGACCATGCTCAACTCCGGCACCCTGGCCAGCTACGCTGCAGGCTTGCACGCCCTGGCAGAGCACCCGCAGGTTCAGCGCTTGAGTGCCACCAGTCATGACGGCCCTCAGGCCTGCGCGCAATTATTCAAGGCCGATGTGCAGTTGTTGCTGGAAGGTGACGAGCTGTTGCAGGAGGAGGTGTTCGGCCCGGCCACTGTAGTGGTGGAAGCAGCTGACCGTGAGGAACTGCACCGGGCCTTGGCCGGGCTGCGGGGGCAACTGACCGCTACCTTGATTGCTGAACCGGCCGAACTGCTCGAAGCCGGCGACCTGCTGGCACGGCTGGAGGAGAAGGTCGGACGGGTGCTGGTCAACGGTTACCCGACTGGGGTCGAGGTCAGTGATGCCATGGTTCATGGCGGCCCGTACCCGGCCACATCGGATGCCCGCGGCACCTCGGTGGGTACTCTGGCCATCGACCGCTTCCTGCGGCCGGTGTGCTACCAGAACTTGCCCGACGCACTGCTGCCCGATGCATTGAAGAATGCCAACCCATTGGGTATCAACCGCCTGGTGGATGGGGTGTTCAGCCGCGAGCTGTTGTAGCACCATCGGGGCAATTTCACTGGCCCTGTCCTTGTGACAGGGCCAGTGACCTATGCGCGATTCATTCACTAAGGAGCCGATCATGGATCTAGGTATCAAAGGCCGCTGGGCGATCGTCTGCGCCGCCAGCCAAGGGCTGGGCAAGGGCTGCGCCGAGGCCCTGGCGGGCGAAGGCGTCAACCTGGTGATCAATGCGCGTACCGCCACTACCCTGGAGCAGACGGCTGCCGAGTTGCGTAGCCGCTTCCCGGCAATCGAGGTGGGCACGGTCGTCGGTGACGTGGCCGAGCCTGCGGTCCGCCAGGCGCTGCTCAGTGCCTGCCCGCAGGTCGATATCCTGGTCAACAATGCAGGCGGCCCGCCGCCGGGGGATTTCCGTGACTGGGGCCGGGATGACTGGCTCAAGGCGCTGGACGCCAATATGCTCACGCCCATCGAACTGATCAAGGCCGTGGTGGATGGCATGGCAGAGCGTGGCTTTGGCCGGGTGGTGAACATCACCTCCGGCGCGGTCAAGGCGCCGATCGACATCCTGGGCCTGTCCAATGGCGCACGTAGTGGCCTGACCGGCTTCATCGCCGGGCTTGCCCGCCAGCAGCGCCTGGCCGGGCGCAATGTGACCTTGAACAACTTGCTGCCAGGCGCATTCGACACGGCACGCCTGCACAAGACCCTGCAGGCTGCAAGCCAGGCAAGCGGCGACCTGCAGGCGACGACTCAGGCACGCCGCCAGGCGATACCGGCGGCGCGGTTCGGCAATGCCGAAGAGTTTGGGGCGTATTGTGCGTTCCTCTGCAGTGCCCATGGGGGCTATATCACCGGGCAGAACCTGCTGATCGATGGCGGGGCCTATCCAGGGACCTTCTGAGCACCAGCATCCGGGGGCGCGGCAAGCGATCAATCCAGCCGCGTCACCCACTTGCCGGACGCGCTGCCGTCCTTGAGCTGGCGCAACGCCTGCGGCAGCGTTTCGAAGGTAAAGTCCCGGCGCTCCGGTGCCAGTAGCCGCCCCTCGGCGACCATTTGCAGCAAACGCTCCCCCGCGACCTTCAACGCCTGACGATCGAGCAACCGGCCATGGGCATGGATGCTGTTGAGGGCTACTTCATGCAGTGAGATTGCTGTGCTGAAGGCGGCCAGCGGCGCGGTTTCCTGGCGGTCCTGGATGCACACCAGGTGGCCGTTGTAACCCAACAGGTGGGCCAGGCTTGCGGCATGCACACCGCTGACGGTGTCGAACAGCGCGTGCAGCGGGCGCTCGCCGAGGGCGGCCTGCAAGCGTGCCTGCCAGTCGCCGGCGCGATAGTCGAATACCTCGATCACGCCAATTTGCTTGAGGCGGGCATGATGTTTTTCGCCTGCAGTGGCCCACACCCGCAGACCGCGCTGCGCGGCGAGCTGTGCGAGGTAGAAGCCCACTGCGCCGCCCGCACCGACCACCAGTACGTCGCCGGATGCACCGTTGGCGACCTTGGCCAGCGCTTGCCAGGCGGTAAGCGCGGGGCAAGGCACCGCGGCAGCGGCGCTGGCTTCGAGGTTGCCCGGGACCTGCATCACCAGATCGGCGTCGAGCAGGCAGTACTCGGCGAAGCTGCCATCGCGGGACAGCGACTGGTGATAGGCGATGCGTGTCCCCAGTGGCAGGTCGACGCCTTCACCGACCGCGGCGACGATGCCGACGCCATCCACGCCCGGTACGGTGCCCTGGCGCCAGTCGGCATGGCCCCATTCACAGATTTTCCAGTCCACTGGGTTGAGGGCGATGGCGCGGTTGGCCACCAGCACTTGGCCAGGGCCGGGTTGCGGCAGGGGCTTATCGATGAGCTGCAAACCGTCCAGGCCGGCGTCCGGGGTCCAGCCCCAGGCTCGATAGGTGTTGCGCATAAGGAATCCTCGTAAAAGTAGGAGGGCAGGGGTAGCCATCAATGACAAAGGGCCGCTGTGCGGCCCTTGTGTTCAAGCAAGCTGGCTTCAAATTGCGAGGCTGTCGACCACACCGCCGTCGACCCGCAGCGCGGCGCCGGTAGTGGCGGAGGAGTAGGGGGACGCAAGGTAGACCACCAGGTGGGCGACTTCGTCGACCTCGGCGGCGCGCTGGATGATCGAGCTCGGACGGGCGCTGCGCACGAAATGGTCAGCCTCTTCGCGGATGCTGCGGCCGGAGGCCTTGGCGGCGTCGGCCACCAGGTTGGCGACGCCGTCGGTCAGGGTCGGCCCGGGCAGTACTGCGTTGACGGTGACGCCGGTACCTGCCAGACGCTTGGCCAGGCCGTGAGAGACGGCAAGGTTCGCGGCCTTTGTCACGCCGTAATTGATCATGTCGGCCGGGATGGCAATGCCGGACTCGGACGAGATGAACAGGATCCGCCCCCAGCCTTTTTCGACCATGGCCGGTGCGTAGTGGCGAGCCAGGCGCACACCGGACAGCACGTTGGTATCGTAGAAGCGACTCCACTCGCTGTCGGCTACCTCGAAGAAGTCTACGTCATCGTAGATGCCCAGGTTGTTGACCAGAATGTCGGCACTGGGATGGGCGTCGAACAGGGTCTGGGCGCCTTCGGCGGTGCCCAGGTCAGCAACGACACCGTGGACCTGACCACGCCCGCCTTGGGCGCGCAGTTCGGTGAGAGCGGCCTCCACCGATTTCTGGCTACGGCCGGCGATGACGACGTCGGCATGGGCACGGGCCAGGCCGCGAGCGATGGCCAGGCCAATACCGCCGGTCGAGCCGCTGATGATGGCGGTGCGTCCGCCGAGGTCGATGTTCATGGAATGGCTCCTGTGGGTGAGTTGCATCGATGAGGCCATGCTAGTGAGGCGCTAAAAGACTGTAAAAGACATAATCCGACTGGGTTCAGACCTTTTGGGTCTGTTCGGCTAGTGCCAACACCTGCTCGCGGAAAACTCCCACGATCGGCCGCAGGTCCACCTGGTGCCAGGCCGCCCAAAGCCGCACGCAGGGCCTGAACCAGTCCAGCTGGCGCAACACCACGGTAGGGCCCGCGCTGGCCGCCAGGCTACTCTGCACCATGGCCAGGCCCAGCCCTGCAGACACCAATCCGAGCACACTCAGCGGGTCGGTAGCCTCCAGCGACAGGCGTGGGGTGAAGCCGGCGTCGGCGCAGCGGGCGATGAAGTCATCGCGCTTGTTGACCTGGTCGGGCTGGCCGCCCGTGATGATCCACTCTTGTTCATGCAGGTCGTCGGGGGTGAGTTCGGCCTGGGACGCCAGCGGGTGTTCGGCGGGAATCGCCAGCAGCATGGGGTCGTCCAGCACGGGCAGGGCAAGTAGATCGGGATCGTTGTCGGGCGCAGGCTCGCAGACCAGGGCGATGTCCAGGCTACGTTGACGCAGGCCTTCGAACTGCTCGCCCGGTGTCATGTTGTAGAGGGCAATGTGGATCCGCGGACGACTGCCACGAATGGCCCGCACAGCCCCGGGCAGCACGCCGGCATGGATGGCGTGGTTGACGTAGCCGATACACAGGCCGCCTTCCTCGCCACGGCCCAGGCGTTTACCCAGCGACTCCAGACGTTCTGCGTGCTTGAGCAGGCCACGGGCTTCGGCCAGGAAGGTGCGCCCGTCAGTGGTGAGGAACAGCCGTTGGTTGCGTCGCTCGAACAGGGCCAGGCCGAGGTGGTCTTCGAGCTGGGCGATCTGCCGGCTCAGCGGGGATTGGGAAATGTGTAGCTGCTCCGCCGCGCGGCCGACGTTTTCACATTCGGCGACAGCGACGAAGTAGCGCAACTGACGTAGATCTTGCATGGGACCTCCAGGGGACTGCTCCACGTTTTACGAGGGCGGTCCCGATTTGGCCAGCCTCAGTGCACGCCAGGTGATGTCAGGCAGCCTCGCCGATGGTGTTGGCAGTGGCCTTGCCGCGCCCGCCAAGCCACACCAGCATCAGCCCGCCCGCTGCCAGCAGGCCACCGGCTACCGGTATTGCAGCATAGCCAAGCTCCAGGCTGATGACGCCACCACCCAGCGCCGCGCCCACCGCGTTGCCGAGGTTGAACGCGCCGACGTTGATCGAAGAAGCAAGGCCCGGCGCCTCGGCAGCGGCGGTCATCACGCGCATCTGCAGTGGCGGCACCACGGCGAAGGTGAACACGCCCCATACCAGCAAGGCCAGGGCGGCGCCGAGGTGGCTGCCCAGTACCATCGGCATCAGCAGCATGATCAAGGCCAGAGTGCCGAGGAAGATCCGTGCCGAGCCGTCCAGCGACCAGTCGGCCAGGCGACCGCCAAGGCTGTTGCCGAGCGTGAAACCTATGCCGATCAGCACAAGGCCGAGCGTGATGAAGCTGTCCGAGGCGCCGGTCAGTTCGGCCAGCACGGGGGCTACGTAGGTGTAGAGGGTAAACATCGCACCGGCGCCGAGCACGGTGGTGGCCATTGCCAGCAGCACCTTTGGCCGGGCGATCACGGCGAGTTCGCGGCGCACATCGGGCACGCTGCCACGCTCGCCCCTGGGCAAGGCATACCACAAGGCGGCCATGGCGAGGATGCCGAGCAGCGCGGTGCCGGCGAAGGCCAGGCGCCAGCCGACCTGCTGGCCGATCCAGGTGGCGGCGGGCACGCCACCGATGTTGGCGATGGTCAGGCCCATGAACATGGTGGCGATGGCGCTGGCCTGTTTCTCACGTGGCACCACGCTGGCAGCCACCACCGCACCCAGGCCGAAAAAGGCACCGTGGTTGAGGCTGGTGATCAGGCGCGAGGCGAGCAGGGTGGCGTAGCCCGGCGCCAGGGCCGAGAGCAGGTTGCCGAGGGTGAAGATGGCCATCAGTGCGATCAGCGCACCGCGCTTGCCGAAGCGGCTGAACAGCAGGGTCATGATCGGGGCGCCCAGCATCACGCCAATGGCATAGGCCGTCACCAGCATGCCGGCGCTGGGGATGCTGACGTCCATGCCTTGGGCAATCACCGGCAGCAGGCCCATGGGGGTGAACTCGGTAGTGCCGATGCCGAAGGCGCCGATGGCCAGGGCGGTCAAGACGTGCCCGGGTTTCATTGCGCGGACTCCTGTGCGGCGAGCTCTGTCAGCGGGCCTTGCATGCGGTGGAAGGTGAGGTCGGTGGCAGTGAAGAAGGCTTGGGAATGGCCAGTGGCGAAGTCGTCGACATGCACCACGGTGGCGCCGTCGGCCTCTTGCCAGGAGATCACATAGACGCCTTCGGCAATCTGCCGCCATTGGCAGGCGGCCTCGCCACTGGCCCCGGCATAGGGGCCCGAGACGATGGCGTAGCGCACGCTACGGGCATCGGCGGAGTAAATGTTGTGGGCGCCAAGGCCTTCGTACTCCACGTGGAAGCTGCGTCCGGCGAAGGTAGGTAATGGGGTCTGATCTTGCAGGCTCATCGGATGGCCTCCGGCTAGCGGTTGGTGTTGTGAGCAATGCGGGAACGGATCGCTTGGTGGGCGCAGTATCTCCACCTTGCGCAGATGGATTAAGTCATGACTGCGCCAATCACTTTTGACTTGATGTCACGGATCAAGGGAGGCAAGCCCGCAGCGAGAGAGTCAGCAGCGGGCAGGGATCTTGGTGGTAGAGCGATCAGTGAATCGCAACCGGATTGATGTTGACTTGAGTGGAGCCAACATAAAGCGGTTGGCCGAGCACAAACAGGAACTCCCAAACCTTGTCGTGCACCAATGCACGGCTGTCGATCAGTTCCAGGTTGTAGATACCGCGCTTGGCGAGCATGTACTGGTTGACCGGGAACTCGTCCTTGCCATGCGGGTTCGGATAGACCTCTGAGGCCCAGGTGTCGCCGCCGAAAGCGACGATTCCCTGGTCTGCCAGCCACTGCGCCGCTTCCATGCCGATGCCGGGTTCCACTTCCAGGAACTGCTTGTTGTCCTTGCCGATCAGTTCCAGCCAACCGGTGTTGAACAGCACTACATCGCCCTTGCGCAGGGTCAGGCCTTGCTTCTTCAACACAGCCTGGATGTCGGCCACGCTGAACTCTGTGCCGCCGGGCACGATGGCCTTGTTGTAATAAGCGGCCATGTCCAGCACCACGCCACGGGTCACGATCGGCGGCACTTTCTCGACCCCTAGTTTGGTGACGCCATCGACAGTCACAAAGTCGGCCGCTTTGTTGCCGTTGTAGTACAGGTTGTCGATGCCGATGTGGCCGATCCCGTTGAGCTGGGTGCCAACGCCGGTCCAGGCGTTTACCAGTTCATCGTTGAAGGTGAACTTGTTCGGGCCCAGCGATTTGCCGGCTTGCTGCCCGACCTGCACGTTGTACAGACGGAAGCTACGATGGCGGAATGCAGGAAGGTTCTTGTCTACGGGTACGGCCAACGGATAGGTCTTGCCCGTCTTGACCAGACCGACCGCCTGCTTGACCACGTCTGGGGTCAACAAGTTGGCAGCGCCGATCTCATCGTTTGGGCCGTAGGCAGAAGGGTACCAATCGGCTGCGGAGGCGGCCTGCATGGCAAGTGGTAGCAAGGCCGCCAGGGCGAATTTTGAAAAGGTTTTCATCGTGGTTCTCCAGTTGACGAAGGCCGTCAATGCAAGTGCGAACAGTGCAAGGGGATAATGCGGTCCAGTGGACTAAGCAATGGTTCGCAGTTTGCGGCGTTTACATTTGCGAATTAAGCCCTGTAGAAGCCAAATTTATTTGCCTTGAAGTCAAGAATTCAGGCTGCGCTAGAGGAGATGCTCCAGACAGAAGTTATCAGCGGAGTATTATCCTGGGGAGAGGGTAGGAGAGGGGGGGGCAGATGTCTTCGGTCTGGACTTGTACAATTCTATATAGAGTAATCTCGAACACTGATTTCGCATCTTCGAGATTGTTCGCCGCCATCTTCTCACTGCAATAAACAATGAGAATCCAGGTCTGGTCGCTATCGAATATTGAGGGGCAAGGCAACGTTCTTGACAAGAAATATATATAACTCAACTAAATAAACATTTAGTTGAGCTATATTAAGGGGTGTTCGAAGCACCGGGGAAGGCGGCCTTCAAGTGGCTTTCCAGCCAGTTCATGAACCATTGCGCATCGGCCGATGGCGGCTGGCCAGGGGTCAGTAGCTGGTAGCTTTCAAGCGGTACTGCCTGCGGCACGCAGCGTACCAGGCTGCCATCCTGCAGCTCACGGCCGACCAGCACCTCGGTGGCCAGTGCGATGCCTTGGCCGCGCTGCGCCAGGTTGAGCACCACATCGTTGCTCACGTGCGAAGTGTCCGAGTGCACCCGCACACGCAGGCCGTTGGCAGCAAACCAGCTGTTCCACCAGGTACCGTCGTCGACATGGATCAACGGGCATGCGGGCAAGTTCGCGGCATCCAGGCCAGCTGGCAGGCGGGCCAGTAAACCCGGTGAGCAAACCGGAAAAACCTGGGGGCGAATCAGCACCTGGTGCACCCCGGACAACTCGCCAGGCAAGCCATAGGCAATTCCCAGGTCGGCCTGGCGAGCGTCCACCGAGGTGAAGCGGGCATTCGGCTCGATGGCGATTTTCACGCCTGGGCGCAAGCTGCGCAGCTCTTCGATACGGGGTGTGAGCCAGCGCGAGGCGAACGCCGGCACGCAAAGGATACGCAGCCAGCGCTCGTCGTCACGCCGGGCCAGGCGCGCACCGGCGTCGGCGAGTATCTGCAATGCTTCGGCTGCCGCCTGGTAGTAGTGCGCACCTTGCTGGGTAAGGCTCACGCCCCGTGGCGAACGCTCGAGCAAGCGCACGCCCAGCCAGCCCTCGAGGTTTTTCACGTGGCGGCCGATCGCTGGCTGGGTCACATGCAGTGCTTGCGAGGCAGCTACATAACTGCCCAGACGGGCCGCAGCCTCGAAGGCGCGAACGGCGTTGAGCGGGGGCAGGCGTTGCAGGGACATGGACACCTCGGGTGTTATTTTTTGTAATAGTGAAGGCAAATTTATTGTGCTTTTACCCCAGGCTCAAGTTGTAGACACTCAAAACCGCGTAATTCCGCGCTTTTGAAGGAGCCCCTGATGCGGCCAACAACAATAAAGAAGTCGTTCACCGGCCTGTCCGTACTGGCCCTGGCGTTGCTGGCAACTGCCGCGCAAGCAGCCGAAAGCAAGGGCCCATGTGGCGTGCAAGGCCTTGAGCGCTGCCCGCAGCCGTTCGACAAGGTGCTGCCTGCGCCCAAGGACATGCTGACCTGGGACCAGGCCACACGGGTGGTGGGCTTTCGCAATACCTACCGGCTGTACGCTGGCGATGTGTTCAGCAGCCATGGCGCCAAGCCATACCCGCTGGCCGAAGCCGAGCACAAACTGAGCGACATCCAGTACACACTCGAAGGCAAGCAGCACAACCTGGCCGATTACCTGGCCAACCAGAGCGTCACAGGTTTGTTGGTGCTCAAGGACGGTAAAGTCGCCTACGAGCATTACGCCCAGGGCAACACCGCGCAAACCTTGTGGACCTCGCGCTCGGTGGCCAAGTCGGTGGTTAGCGTGATGGTGGGCGTGGCGCTGAAAGAAGGCAAGATCAAGTCCCTGGACGACAAAGTCAGCGCCTATGTGCCGGAACTCAAGGGCTCCGAGTGGCAGGACGTGACCCTGCATCAACTCATGCAGCACACCTCGGGCGTGCAGTGGGATGAAAACTACGCCTCCAAAGACTCCGACTTCTCCCACATGACCCAGTGCGAAGCCAGGCCAGCCCCTTATGACTGCGTGCTGCAGCTGGTGCGTTCGGTCAAACGCAACCCGGGCGTCAAACCCGGTGAGGTATGGTCGTACAACACTGGCGGCGCCTGGCTGGTGGGCCGCGTGCTGGAAAACGCCACCGGCATGACCCTGGCCAAGTACCTGGAAAGCCGCATCTGGAGCCGTTACGCCATGCAGCAGGATGGCGTATGGCACGCACTGGTGCCCGGCAAGGTCGACATGGGCGGACATGGTTTCAACGCCACGCTGCGTGACTGGGGCCGCTTCGGCCAGTTCGTGCTGAGCGGCGGCCAGTTGCCCGACGGTGAGAAACTGCTCCCGGACGACTGGATTGCGCGCTCGACGCATTGGACCCAAGCCAAAGGCTCGGTAACCGCCGCAGCGCCCAACGGCCAGTACGGCTACCAATGGTGGTACAACGCGCCGGCAGCGAATGCCAACAGCGCACCGAAGCGCACGGCAACCAGCGACAAGACGTTCTGGGCACTGGGAATCTTCGGGCAGACGATTGCGATCAATCCGGCCGAGAATCTGGTGGTGGTGCAATGGTCGACGTGGAAGAACGCAGAGACACCGAGTTCTCTGTATGACGAACAGGCGGTGTTCGTAAATGCGGTGAGCGAGGCGCTGGATCGGTAAAAAGCCTTGGGCGTGGTTTCGATTCTGGTGGGAACCGGGGCCACGCTGCAATGCCAAAATTCGCATAATGTATATTATGTTAAATTGTGTATTTGTAATGCTGCTGGCCAACGGTTAACCGCTCTCTGCTCCATGATTTCCATGCAACCCGATGTCAGGTTTCACAACGTGAACTGCGCAACCACTTCATCCGACGACATGACATCGGCATATTCCCCTCCGAGTATCGCCAAGGTCAGCTCATGAACGGTTATAGCGTCCCAGCGCTTTCCATTCGGCCCGACAACGGGCACGGCTGTCGTGGCGTCTGACGGAAGAATAATGCTGTACCCCAGTGCTTTTCCCGCACGGACGGTGGCGTCCATGCTGTTATGAATGACAACCCCCGTCAGCACCAAACGCTTTACCCGCATCTCGCCAAGCGTGACGTCGAGCTCGGTACCGATGAATGCGCAGTTTTCCTGTTTGATAATGACCGCTTCACCCTCGATCGGAGCAACCTCTTGCTTGATGCCATTCCACGGGCCATTTACGTAATAGCTGGATGTTGGCGTCCGCTCATCGTGCTTGACGTGCACAACAGGCCAGCCTTTTGATCGCCAGAGCGCGAGCAGTCGTTGGATCACTGCCAGATACCCAGGATTGCTTTTGCCATCCCAGTTCGGGCGATCAATGGCATCTTGTACGTCAAGGATCACAAGGGGCACAGCGCTGGATTGGTCCTTCATCCGATTTCAGTTCCTTTGGCTGACGATCAGGCCGAGTGTGCTGCAACAAGGTTCCGCCAGCAATGCCCAGCACCCACGGCTCATGCTCACATCAGGCAATAAAACTCACTGACCTCTGCAACGACTTTCCCTGCGCCGTCATACAACCGTGCCTCCGGGTTCAAGGCAATCGAACGAGCCTCGAGCACATAGCGTTGTCCCGCTGTGAAATGGCCGTAATTGACGGTCAGGTAGCATTCGCGTACCGAAGGCCCGCCCATCATGCTCATACCGCCACCGCCGCTGGTTTCATAGTCGAACTTCACCATCAATTCGTGGCTGCCGGGCGTAACCTGGAAAAAACGTCCGTCTTCAAGGCGTTGCTTGTCCAGGCGCTCGGCCAGTAACACTCTGTCGTTAGGAAACGGTATAGACAAGTCGACCCAGGCCATCTCTGGGTTGGCGGTCGGCATCGGCGTCTGGCAGCCCGCAATAACACTGGCTGCGACGAGCAAGATCATCCTGCGCATGATCAGCACCTCAAGGGGCCATATGATCAGCATAGCGTCCTACAGCCATTTCTATCCCGCGCTCATTCCACCTCAGGGCTCAAAGTGCCCAGCCATGCAACCAGGGCAATAATGAAGATGGCCATTGAAAGCTCGAATGCCAGGCTTCGACGCAAGGCACTCACCGCAACCGAATACTCGCCATTTCGAACCGAACGCTCCAGCAGCGGGCTCAAATGAAAACGATTGAGTGCAGCCAGCGCGTTCATTGCGCCAAACAACAGGACCTTCAAAAACAGCAAAGCACCATAGGTACTGAGCATGACGCCATCGATACGTGGGCCAACAATAAAGAGGTAATTGATTGCTCCAGTGAGCCCGATGACAACCACGATCACGGCGCCGACCGATTCAAAGCCAGTCAATACCCGGGCAAGAAGCCGCGCCTCATGTTCGCCTTTCAGTGATTTGCAGCGAAGCAACAAAGCGAACGCCGCCAACGCCCCTAGCCAGGCGCCCGCAGCCAGCAGATGGAGAACATCGCCGATGAGCTGCCAATAGCCACGACTCCCCTCGCCCATCGCCCCATGGCCGGTCCACGCCAGGCTGGCCAGTGCAACGGCTCCGGACGCAGTGACGACCCACAAGCTGGCGGTCGCAAAGCGCTTGTATTGCGAGATGCCGACAATAGCGACAAGCAGTGCGGCAATGCGGACCTGCCAGCTCAGGCCTACATCGGTGCCCATGAGAATCATCTGGAAAAAATGGTGATGCAGCTCCATGAAGCCCGACACACCGCTCATGGATTTCGCCAGAACACCCAGCGCGACCAGGGATAGCGCTATACCCAAGAGCGACGTGCAATACAGCAGCGACTCAAAGCGCAAGACCGTGTCCGACGCCCTCTCCTTCCCCTTCAGGCCATACAAGCCAAAAAGCGCCAAGCCAAATAGCATCATCAAGTCGAGATAAAGCGCGAAACGAATCGCGACAGTCAGCGAGTCGCCCATGGATCATTTCACTTTGAAGGAAAAACTGCCGGTAATCGGGTGAGTGTCCGAAGAAACAGCGCGCCATTCGACCTTGTAAGTGCCCGTGGTCAAGGGCGCTGCAGGCGTGATGATCATGGTCTTCGGATCACTGCCCCCGGCGACGGCTGCCTGTACTCCCATGGGCGAATCTGGCATTCCTGGCATGTCGGTCATGATCAGTTTTGCTCCCGAGAACTGGGTCGTAAGTTGCTCGGAAAAATGCAGCGCGATGGACGAAGGCGCCACGCCATCCGCACCTTCCGCCGGGGTCGATGAAAGGAGCCTGGGGTGCGCCTGGGCAACGGCGCTCAGAAACATCCCGGCGGTTAGCGCAAGTGTTGCAGCGGTGGCTTTATGGAAAGGCATGCAAGGCTCCTCACAGCAAGCGCTGTCAGTTCGAGTTTTTTAGGGAGTGGATATGGTGTCCGTGAAAGCGCTGAATCAGCGTCACAGTGCAGGTGCACGATGTCACAGGCGCAAGAATCGTGCGATTACATTTCAGTCAGCTTGAAAGGGGTCTGGCGCCGCTGGTTACGGGTATGAGCGCTTCGGGCAGATTGCCTGCCGTCATTCATATCAATTACGTAATAAATTGATAACAATCATCAGAAACCACCGCGAAGTGCTGTGGTGGTTTGGCTGATTATTCAAATTGGGTAATGGCCACCAGGAGCATGCCGATGGTTTTGCAGCGCTCTCAAGATCGAGCGCCGCCCGCGCGGCGCATCGCTGGCAAGCCAGCTCCCACATCTGTTTCGGGCCAGTCTCTCCTGTGCCATTACCTGGTCTGCCTTGTTGGTACGACGCGGTATTAAGGTGGGCACTACTGGCGCCTCGCCTGACTTGAGGCATGCACCAAGGCGGGCAGCGGTACTTTCACAGACATAATTGGCCCGAAACAGATGTGGGAGCTGGCTTGCCAGCGATGCGCCGCGCGGGCGGCGCTCGATCTCATAGGCGCTGCACATCTAACGCCGGGCATCTGGTCGCCCACATGCGATACCAAGACAGGCGCCTGGCCGCCATGGCGCATCGCGCGCACTATGCACCTCAGCACCAAAAGATACGTAATAAATTAGCGTACTAGTACACTACAAATCTCGGAAACCACCTGCCTCGTCGCCGCTTCAATCGTGCCTTCGTTACGACACAACACCCAGCCGTTTTCCTCGACCGCCCGCTCGAACGCCTGGGTACAGGCAACTTGCTCTTGCAGTTTATGAATCACCGTACTGCCCAGCCCACGTGTGCGTGCCGCCGCCCTCGCCCATGAAACTTCGGGGTCGGTGACAACCCCGACATGCAGGTCCGGCACGCGCACGTCGCGCTCCATGTTCAACCGCAGAATCTCGGCAAACGGGACTGTCCGGCGAAACGCGGCATCGGAGGGATACCAGCGGTCGATCAGGATGATGCTGCCCGACGGCTGCTTGGGCAGCACGTGCTGCGAAATCCACGCCCGGCTATCCGCCAGGCGCGCGCAAACCTGCAACTCCAGCTCCTGGCTGGGATGCCTGACGAGCCTGTTGACCAGGGCCATCGTTTCCCCTCTGAAGGGATCGCTTTTCTTCTCGCAAAGGCGGATCACCTTGTAGCCGTCGACCCTGAGCGCTTGTGTAATGGCCTCCAGCAGTGTGGTTTTGCCGGTTCCCTTGGGCCCATCCAGAGAAACAAATAGCGAACGATTCATACTTCACATGACGAATGATTGGAGGGGTTGGCGCAGCTGCGCCGATACTAAAGCCAATCGCCAGTGGCGGCTAAACAATCTAGGCATCAGTGCCATACCCGCGATGAGTGCCATTTTGCAGACGTTGTTTGCAGATATGCCCGCTGCATCAAAGCGTCTTGCGCGCTATGTTGGTGGCCTTATTCGAACCCAACCGCCATGGAGGGCTGTCATGGTGATGTTCTGCCGCCTCAGTTTGCTGATCCTGGTCGCCGGCACGCTGCTGGGCGATATCGTGATCGCCAGCGTCGGGCTACTGGCCCTCTGCGCGGCTGCCGTCTACCACAACATCCAGCAGGACACCCCGCAAGAAGAGCCTCAGGAGCCCGGGTTCACGGCGTAACACCGCAACCGCCGAACACATTGCATCGGCGGATTGCACCAACGCCGTCTAGGCTGGATACGTCAGGGCGGGCGCAACCGCGTCAACCAGGTTGCTCAGGCAGTGCCCTCGACTCCGTCCCCAGCCCTGTCAGGACCACGACCATGAGACGACGTCGGTTACTGCCCCTGCTCACCCTGTGCTGCACCACCGCCACCACCGGCACTGCCCTGGCCGGTGGCATCCTCATCTACGAAACCGGCCAGGAAGGCAACGGCCTGGCCAACGCCGGTGCCGCCGCACTGGCCAGCGACCCCAGTGTGCTGATGAGCAACCCCGCCGCCCTCACCCAGCTCAAGGGCACCCAGGTCAGCGCCAATGCCCAGGTCATCCTCGGCAACATCCGTTTCTCTCGTGACAGCGCCAACCAGTTCGACGGCAACGAAGGCGGCAATGCGCTGCAGTACCTGCCCGGCGCCAGCCTGTTCATCAGCCACCAGCTCGACGAGCGCGCGACCCTTGGCTTCGGCATGTACGGCAACTTCGGCCTGGCGCTGGACTATGACGATGACTGGGCCGGCCGCTATTTCACCCAGGAAGCGGCGGTGATCGGGGTGTCGTTCCAGCCCACCCTCGCCTACAAGCTCACCGACGACCTGTCGCTGGGCATCGGCCCGCGCATCCTGTACGGCTACTATCGCACCGAGATGGCCATCAACAACAACCTGCTGGGCCTGGCCGAGCGGCCGGACGGCCAGCTGGAATACCAGGACACCGACGTCGGGGTGGGCGTGAATCTGGGCCTGCACTATCGGCTCTCCCCCGCTACCCAACTGGGCCTGGCCTACACCAGCAAGGTGAAGCTCGAATTCAAGGACAAGCCCCACGTGACCGACGTCAGCAACCCCTTGCTCAATATCGCCTTGCGTCGCCTCGACGTGAACGAACTGGAACTGGACATGAACGTGCCGCAGACCGTGCTGCTGAGCATCGCCCATGACCTGGACCCGCAGTGGAAGCTGTTGGCCAGCCTCGGCTGGCAGGACTGGAGCGAATTCGGCGATATCGGCGTCGAGGTGGACAGCGATGCCGCCGGCAATGTCAGCCGCAGCGTCGATCGCAAATACAAGGACACCTGGCACGCCTCTCTCGGCACCCAGTACCAGGCCACCCCGCGCCTGCGCTGGAGCGCCGGGGTCGGCTACGACAGCTCGGCGGTGGACGACAGCGACCGCACCGTCGACAACCCCATGGGCGCCACCTGGCGCCTGGCCACGGGCGTCAACTACCAGCTGCGCGACGGCCTGGACCTGCACCTGGCCTACACCCTGATCTGGATGGGCGACATGGACGTCGAGCAGACCAAGGCCCGCTCGGGCGACAGTCTCTCCGGCAGCTACCGCAACGCCGCCCTGCACATCGTCGGCGGTGGCGCCACCTGGCGCTTCTGATCAAGGCTGCGGGCTGCCGAGGAACCAACGGAAATAGGGGTTGGCGCCATCGCTGCGGACCAATGCCCCGGCCTCCCGCGCCCAGGCCTGGCGATTGCCGTTGTAGGCGTGCAGGCTCAGGCTGTAGAAGCGTTGCAAGGTCAGCCACTGATCGTTCACCGCCCCGGCAAAGCCGGGGGCGGCACCCTGCAACGGCGGTGCCTGGCGTAGCGCCAGCAAGGCCGGTAACACCCGGGTGATCTCCCGTGGCCTTACCCACGGCGCATATTCGATGCGCGGCTGATCGTCGGTCACCGCCGCTGCGTCGCCGGCGTAACGGGCCAGCCCTGCCCGGTCGGTGATCCAGGTGGCCAACAGCGCCTGGGGCGAATCGATGCCGACTTCGGCCAGTGTCGAGGCCACGGAAGGCAGGGAGAATCGCTGGATGATCCGTGGCACGTCCAGTTGCAGCGGCTGCAACGAGCCGATCAGCAACATTTCGTGGAATTCCGTGCTCCACAGCGAGGCGTGGGGGAACACCTCGATGAAGCTGCGCACCAGCGCGCGGGTGTCTTCATCGTTCTGGGTCGGCAGCGGCAGCCATTGCGCCAACAAGCCACCGGGTTGCAGGCGGCTGGCGGCCAACTGGTAGAAATCGCGCGAATAAAGGTTGACCACACCGGCCGCCGAAGGCGGTGGCGGCTCCAGGGTGACCAGGTCGTAGCGTTCATCGCTGCGCAGCAACTCGCGGCGGCCATCGCGCAGGCGGATGTCCAGGCGCGGGTCCTGCACGGCATCGTAGTTGCCCTTGAATAACGGGGCGGCGGCCAGTACTTCGGGCAACAGTTCGGCCACTACCGGGCGTTCCAGCCCCGGGTAACGCAGCATCGCGCCGGCGGTGATGCCGGTGCCGAAGCCGATCACCAGCGCCGAACGCGGCTCGCCAGCGTGAATCAGCAACGGCAACAGCGCATGCAGGCGCATGTAGCGCAGCGATGGCATGGCATCGCCGGTATTGGACACGCCCTGGATGTACAGCCGGCTGAAGCCCTGCCCCTGGCGGGCCTGCTTGACCACCGCGACAGTGACGCCCTTGCCTTCGCGGTAAAAAGCCAGCTGGCCGTTGCGTGCCCCAGGCAGCAGCTCGGCCAGGCGCTGCGCCGGTGTCAGCACGCCCACCGCCACGCAGGCAATGGCCACCATCAGCACCATGGCCTTGGCCGGCCGCCCCACGGCGTTGCCACGCCATGCCGCAATCAACCCTACCAGCGCCGCCAGGCCGGCCAGCAGGGCCAGGGTGCGCACCAGGCCCACAGCCGGTATCAGCACGAAGCCGGTCAAGCCCACGCCCAGGATGCCGCCCAGGGTATTGAGCGCCACCACCGTGCCGACATCCCGGCCAACCCGCCGGCCATCCACCGCCAGGCGCACCGCCAGCGGGAACGCCGCGCCCAGCAGCACGGTGGGCAGCAACACCATGCTCATGGCCGCCACCGCAAAGCGTGCGCACATGCCGGCCAGCTCGTTGCCGGTAGCCAGCAGCACCAGCAGCTCAGCCTGGGTCTGAGCCAGCACCAGCCAGCGCCCGAGCCCGGCCAGCTGCAGCAGCGCCAGCAGCCCGGCACTGGCGATCAGCACCGCGAACAGCCCCCAGGGGTCGCGCAAACGGTCGGCCCGCCTGGCATACAGCGCGCTGCCGGCCGCCAGGCCGCACAGGTAGGTGGCCAGCACCAGCGCAAAGGCATGGGCGCGGGTACTCATGAACTGCACGATCGACTGGCTCCACACCACCTCGTAACCCAACGCCACCCCGCCGGCGATGCAGTACAACGCAATCGCCAGGCGCGCCTGGGCGCTTCGCGGCGCCTGTTCGTTGGCCTGAGCGTTACGTGGCAGCTGGTCATTGCGCCGAAGGACCCAGGCGCCCAGCCCAGCCAGCAGGTTCATCGAAGCTGCGGCCAGGGCGCTGCCGGTCACCCCGAGGTGCGGTAGCAACACAAAAGCGCCAAGCAAGGTGCCGGCAATGGCCCCGGCAGTATTGGCGGCGTAGAGTCGCCCGCTGGCCTGGGCCTGTTGGCCGGGCGCGGGCGCCATGGCGCGCACCAGCACCGGCAGGGTGCCGCCCATCAACAGCGCGGGCCCCCCGACCAGGGCACACGGCAGCCACCAGGCCAGCCAGCCGACACTGGCCTCCATCCGCGCGAACCACCCGGCCGAAGCTCCAAGGGCCAGCGTGCTGGCCACCCCGAGCACCGCGACCGCCACCTCCAGCAGCGCATACAAGCGCACCGGCCGGGCCAACTGGTCGGCCCAGCGCCCGAACAACCAGCCGCCCAGGGCCAAGCCTGCGAAAAAGGCGCTGATACCGGTGGTCACGGCGTGCACCTCCACGCCGACCACCAGTGACAGCTGCTTGATCCACAGCACCTGGTAAACCAGCGCCGCGCCGCCAGACAGCAGCAACAAGGCCGCAGGCAAGCGCAGGGCCAAACCCACCGCTGCCACACGATCGCAGCCAGCCGTGGGCAGGCTTGGCCTTGCGGGTGAAACCATCATCGCTGCCTTAGCGAGGTCGCGCCTCGCGGTTCACAGGGTCATTTGCCTTTCATCTTCTCTTCGATCTTCTTGTTCACATCGTCCTGGATCTGGTCGATGCTGAAGCTCGCCGGGCGCTGGCTGGGCGGGTAGTCGACGAAGGTCTGCAGGAACCGCGCGGCTTTCTGCGTGCCCTGGAAGAACAGGTAGTCGTTCTTCGTCAGCCAGTCGTAATACTGGTCAGACACGATATCGGCCCGCTCGTAGGGGTCCATCCGCAGGTTGAACAGCTTGGGCGCCCGCAAACAGGTGAACGGCTCGCTCCACACCGGGAAACCACCCGGCGCGCGCTGCTCGCAGTAGACAACCTTCCAGTCGTTGAAGCGCATGGCCACCAGTTGCGCGTCGTCGTTGAAATAGTAGAACTCGGTGCGCGCGCTCTTGTCGGTCTTGCCAGTCAGGTAATCGAGCTGGTTGTAACCGTCCAGGTGCACCTTGAAGTTCTTGCCGCCCACGTCGGCGCCCTTGAGCAGGCGGTCCTTGATATCGACGTCACCGGCAACCGCCAGCAAGGTCGGGAACCAGTCGAGCCCGGAGAACATCTGGGTGCTCACCGAGTCGGCCTTGATCTTGCCAGGCCAGCGCACCATGGCCGGCACACGGTAGGCGCCCTCCCAGTTGGAGTTCTTCTCGTTACGGAACGGCGTGGTCGCCGCATCCGGCCACGACCACTGGTTCGGGCCGTTGTCGGTGGTGTAGACGACAATGGTGTTGTCGGCGATCTTCAGGTCGTCCAGGGCCTTGAGCAGCTTGCCGACGTCGCCGTCGTGCTCAAGCATGCCGTCGGCGTATTCGTTGCCGATCATGCCACTCTGGTTGCGCATGGATTCGCGGACATGGGTAAAGGCATGCATGCGCGTGGTGTTCATCCACACGAAGAACGGCTTGTCGGCCTTGGCTTGCTTCTCGATGAAATTGATCGCGGCCTGGGTGGTCTCGTCGTCAATGGTCTCCATGCGTTTGCGGGTCAGCGCGCCGGTATCCTCGATCTTGCCGTCGGCACTGGACTTGATCACCCCGCGCGGGGTGGTGGCCTTGAGGAACTCCGGGTCGTCCTTGGGCCAGTAGGGCCGTTCCGGTTCCTCTTCGGCGTTGAGGTGGTACAGGTTGCCGAAGAACTCGTCGAAACCATGGTTGGTGGGCAGGTACTCGTCGCGGTCGCCCAGGTGGTTCTTGCCGAACTGGCCGGTGGCGTAGCCTTGTGCCTTGAGCGCCTGGGCGATGGTCACATCGCGCGCCTGCAGGCCCACCGGCACCCCCGGCATGCCCACCTTGGACAGGCCGGTGCGCTTGGCCACCTGCCCGGTGATGAAGGTCGAGCGCCCGGCGGTGCAACTGTTCTCGGCGTAGTAGTCGGTGAACAGCATGCCCTCCTTGGCGATGCGGTCGATGTTGGGCGTCTGGTAGCCGACCACGCCCTTGGAATAGGCACTGATGTTGGTCTGGCCGATGTCATCGCCGAAGATCACCAGGATGTTCGGCTTTTGGGCCGCCCCGGCCAAGGTGGCCGTGGTCGCCAGGGCGACGGCGGACCACCAGGTTGTACTGGACTTCATGACGTTGTTCTCCGTTCACGTTGCTGTCGCAAGTCCGCGACTGCGTGCACGAAGGATTCCGACTGCTGGCTGGGACCCAGTGCCCTGCGGTTCCGGTGTGGCATTCACTCCTTGTCGAAGGGATAGACACGGCGCCAGTCGCGGGCCATGTCCACCACGGTCCAACCCTGTCGGTTGGCGATATCCAGCGCCTTGTCCAGGCGCCCTACACTGCTTTGCCGGTCATACGCCCATTCGCGATTGGCGTCGGTATGGTGCACCAGCCCGGCAAAACGCCGGCCCGGCCCGGCCAGGGTCCATTGCAGCATCTGCAGGTCGCCGTCAGAGTTGCCGAAGGCCAGTACCGGCCGCCGGCCGATCACCGCCTCGATGCTCACCGGCTTGCCCGGGCCATCGTCGTTATGCAGCAACTTGGGCAGGCGCTGGATACTGAGCTGGCCGTCCTTGTCCTGGTACTCGGCGGCCAGGGTGGTGCCTATCACCTGTTCGAGGGGAATGCCGTAGACCTCTTCTGCGAAGGCGCGCATAAACGCCACCTCGCCGCCCGAGACGATGTAGGTGCGAAAACCCTTGTCACGCAGGTAACCGAGCAGTTCCAGCATCGGCTGGAACACCATCTCGGTATAAGGCCTGCCGGTCTTGGGGTGTCTGGCACTGGCCAGCCAGCTGCGGCTACGGGCCAGGAACTGCTCGGTGCTGATGCCTGAGTGGGTGGCTGCGACGATCTTCAGCAACCCGTCCATGCCCTGCTCCGCCAGCGCCTTGTGGTCGTTGTCCAGCACCGCCTTGAACGGCTGCTGGGTTTTCCATTGCGGATGCTCGGGTGCCAGGCGCCGTACTTCGTCCATGGAAAACAGCACTTCGAAGTACAGCGGTTGCTCGCTCCAAAGGGTGCCGTCGTTGTCGAACACGGCAATCCGCTCGGCGGGCGCCACATAATCCTTGCTGCCTTGATCGGTGACGGCCTCGACGAACGCCACGATGGCCTGGCGTGAGGGGCCGTCGCGCCAGGACGGCAAAGGCTCTGCCGCCAGCACCAGGCATGGCAGCAACAGCAACAGGCAAAGCACGCTGCGCAGGGCATGGGCGGCTGGGCGCGGCTGCATGTGGGGCTCCTTGCCATGGGCGGATGACGCGGTGAGTCCGGTTCAGCGGTTCAGAGGCTTCAGACCGCTGCGCTGTGGTTCGCTCGGATGCTGCGCAGGTGGTGTGCGCGGCAAGGCAATCGGCGCTTGTTCAGGCGCCGCCGACACCCCGAAACGGGACCTGAAAGAGGCTAGCAAACGATTCTTTATCGCGTCGGGAATTTGCGCCCGACCACACAGCAATCCGGGCTGGCCACTGCTGCGGCGCACCCACAGGTACAGCGCATCCAGCTTCGGCGGCTGCGCCGCGCATTGTGCACGGGCCTGGCGCCAGGCATAGCCCGGTGAGTCGAGCCAGGCCTGCTGGCGTCGGGCTTGCCAACGCCGCAAGCGCTGCCACAGCGCCTGCCAGCGGGCGCGCAGGCCCCAGCCCAGAGCGCCTGCGCCAAGCACCACGGCCACCACCAGCAGCCAGTGCCCGCCGAGCCGAAGCCGGGCCTGATGCCCCATGGCCCGCAGGTCGTCGTTGATGGAGAACGGCGCCTGATACGCACCTGCGCTAGCCTCCAACTCTACAGCCGGCACCTTCGTCTGGTGTACCTCGCCGCTCGTCGCATCGCGCCACTGATAGGTGATCTCGGGCAATTGGTAGCGCCCGGCGGTACCGATCACATAGGTCACCGTATCCTCGCGCTCGCCACCCAAGGTCCCGCCGCGGCCATCGCTCAACGGTCTGACCCCGGGCGTCTGCACGTAGCGCTTGAGCCCGGCGACCTCGGCCAGCACGGGGGCGTGCAACAGCATTGCCTGTGCCCCTGGGGCAACGATACGCAAGCGCCGGGTCACACTGTCACCCGCCCGCAGTGGCGTATGCGAGCGCTCCACCTGCTGGGTGAAGGTCAATTGCGCCGCCACCGGCTGCGCGCTGTCGGGGTTGCCACTGCCGCCCTTGGCCTCGAACGCCAGTGGCTGGCTGCTGACCGTGACCGGCCCGCTGGCTGGCCCGGGCTGCACCTGGAACGCCAGGGCCGGAATGTCGAAGTGCCGGGCCGCCTGTGGGGTGATGCGATAGCTGTAGCGCAGGCCGAAGAAGCGCTTGCCGTCGATGTCCTGGTTCAGGTGCTGGGCCTCGCCAGTGGGCGGGCTGACCACGGCGCCAGGCAGGTCGAGCGACGGCAGTACCGGTGCATCGGTGAACCAGGTATCGACCAGCAGGTCGATCTCCAGGCTGACCGTGCCGCCGACCATGATCGCGCCCTCCGGCACCAGGCGCTGCGCCACGCGCACCTCGGGGTCGGCCGCCAGCGCTGGCAGACACAGTAGCCACAGGGTCAGCAGGAGCTTCATGGCGTGCCCTCCTCGCCCGGCCGGCGCGCGGCCTGCTGGATCTGGAACTTGCGCTTGAGGAACTGCCCCGGCGAGGTGGCCAGGTTGTCCAGCCACAGCTGGTCGGAGGTGGCCTTGGCGGTGTGCTGTTGTTGCGCCTTGCCGCCCTGGAGCGGAGTCTGGTCTTCGATCACCTTGTCGGGCTTTGCGCCGGTGCTCTTCTGTTGTTGGTCCTGGTAGTCCTTGAGCAGGGCCTGGGCCAGCGCCAGGTTGGCGGCCGCTTCGGGGAATGCCGGTTGCAAGCGCAGCGCCTGCTGGTAGGCGGCAACTGCCTGGGCAAACTGGAACAGCCGCACATGGCTGTTGCCCTGGTAGAAATACGCCGGCGCGCTGTCCAGCGGCGCCAGGCTGGCCAACGCAGCCTTGTAGTCCGACGCTTCATAGGCCGCCACACCTTTCCAGTAAGGGTCATGGAAATGCTCGGCGGCTTGGGCATAGTGCCCCTGTTCATAGGCCCAGCGGCCCTGCTGGTCGGCGCTGAAAAAGGCGTCGGCCAGTTCGCCCGCCCACACCTGCCCGGGTGCGGCGCCCAACACACACAGCACGGCAAGGCCGGCCAGCCAGTTCACCCGCCAGCCTTTGCGCAGGCCGCCCAGGGCCAGCAACAGCAACGGCCAGCACAGCCAGTAGCCGGCATCCTTCCAGTGCAGCGTGGCACTGTCGCCCGTCGCGGCCTGGTAATGCTGGCGGGCGTGTAGTTCGATCCAGTCCAGGTCGTCGTCGTTCAAAGTCAGGCTGCCCAGCGGCGCATCGGCGGCCTTGGCCAGGCCTTGCAGGCCCTGCTTGTCGAAACGACCCTGCACGGCATTGCCCCCGGCATCGAGGCGCGGCAGGCCATTGGCATCGTGCAGCACCCCGCTGTCCTGGCTGCCCACTGCCAGCACCAGCACCTGCAGGTCGCTGTCGCTCAGGCGCTGGCCGAGTGCCTCGTACTGTGCGGGGTCGGCGCCATCGGTCAGCAGCACCAGGGTGCCGGGGCTATGTTCGGCGTCGAGCAGCCTTAGGGCGATGTTCACCACACCCAGCACGTCCTTGCCGGGCTTAGCGATCAGGTCGCTGGCCAGGGCCTGGATGAAGCTGTCGAGCAAGGCCGGGTCGTCGGTGGCCGGCAGTACCAGGTGGGCGCTGCCGGCATAGGCGATCAGCGCGGTCCGGGCCCCGGCCCGGCGTTGCACCAGATCATGCAAGGTGTGGCGCGCGGCGCCCAGGCGGCTGGGGGGCACATCGTCGGCGTCCATCGAGGTCGACAGGTCCACGGCCAGGATCAGCGGCGCGCGATTGTCGAGAAACGCCGGGATGTCCTGCTGCCAGGTGGGCCCGGCCGCCGCCAGCGCGCCGACTACCAGCAACGCCGCCAGCAGGTGCACCGGACGCAGGCGCCGGTCGTCGCGCGGGCGGATCAGCAAGTGCTCGACCAGGTGCGGGGCGATGATGCCGCGCAGTTGCCGCTTGAGGTCGCGCCGGCGCCGCCACAGCAGCGGCAGGCCGAGGCCTGGCAGCACCAGCAACAGCCACCAGGGGCGCAAGAAGTGCAAGGCGCCGAGGTCGATGTCCATGCTCAGGGCTCCTTGGCCGCAGCGGCTCGGGCGCCCAGTAGCGCCAGGCCCTGGCCGAGCAGCAGCACGGCCAGGGCTGTGCCCAGGGGCCAGACGAACAGGTCGCGCCGAGGTTGGTGGCTAAGGGTGGTGACGTCATGCGGGGTGATCTGGTCGAGCGTGGCATACACCTGCTGCAGCGCCGCGCGGTCATCGGCGCGGAAGAACCGCCCGCCGGTGGTCTGTGCGATCACCTGCAAGGTGTGCAGGTCGACCTTGTCCTCGCCGGTGGCAGCCGGGTCGCCGATACCGATCGCGTGCACCACGATGCCGTGCTCGCGGGCCAGCCGCGCGGCATGCTCGGGGGTGATGGCGCTGCCGGTGTCGTTGCCGTCGGTAAGCAGGATCAGCACCTTTTCCTGCTCCTTGGCAGGAGCCAACAACTTGATGGTCAGGCCGATGGCGTCGCCCAGGGCGGTGTTGGGCCCGGCCATGCCGACCCCGGCCTCGTCCAGCAACAACTGCAGGCTGCCATGGTCAAGGGTCAGCGGCGCCTGGGGGTAGGCGCCGCTGCCGAACAGGATCAGGCCGATGCGGTCGCCCTCGCGCTGGGCGATGAAGTCGCGGACCACGGCCTTCACAGCGGTCAAACGGTCACTGCGCTGGCCGTCGGCGCTGCTGTAGTCCTTGGCCTGCATGGATTGGGAGATATCGATGGCCAGCATCAGGTCGCGGCTGGGTTGCACATGGCGGATCGGCTGCTCGACCAGCACCGGGCGCGCACAGGCGACCAGCAGCAACACCCAGGCCAGCCCATTGAGCAGCAGTTGCCAGCCACCGGCGTTGACGGTGCTGCTGCCGGGGCCTTGGCCGAGGGCCTGGCGCAGGGCGCTGAAGAACGGCACGCGCAGCGCGCTGCGGGCTTCGTGGTAGGGCCTGAGCCAGCGGTAGGCCAGCCATGCCAGCGGCAACAGCAGGAATACCCAGGGGTAGTCAAAGCGCCACATGGTGCGCCTCGATCCACTGCCGGGTGACATCAAACAGGCGTTGCACGCTGGCGTCGTCCAGCGCGGCAAGCTGTGCATCCGGGGCGTAGGCCAGCAGTTGCAGTTGCGCCGCGAAGGTCGCCGGCAGCGGTTGCCGGGCGTGAGTGGCCAAAAATTGCTGCCAGGCCTGGCCGCCGAGCGTGCCAACGGCAGGTGCCCCGGGCATCGACAGGGCCACCCGTTTGAGCAGCTCGGGCAGTTCGCGCAAGGCCATCAGTCGTTGCTCTGCCGCAGCCGCCGCCAACTGGTCCAGGCGCAGCAATGCCTCGCGCCGGTAGCGATCACGTCGCCAGCGCCAGCAGCGCAGCACCGCCCAGGTCAGCAGGCCGGCCAGCAGCAGCCCCAGCAACAGCCCCCAGCCCCAGGTCTGCGGTAGGTAGCTGAACGGCGGCGCGCCCGGCGCCAGCTCTTGTAGCTGGTCGACCGCAGGCCCGCTCATCGCGCCCGCTCCGCCAGCCGCCCGAGCTCCTTGCGCAGTTGCTCCAGGCTGTCATCGCCGGTGCTGATCATCAGCAACGGCACCTGGCTGCGGCGTAGCAGTTCCGCGACCTCGCGCAGGCGCCCGGCCAGGTAATCGCCCAGTGGCCGGCGAACCTGGTTGCGGCCTATGTCCATAGCCACCTGCATGGCGCCCTGGGTCACGGTGAGCCGGCCCTTGTCCGGCAGTTGCAGGGCGATGGGGTCATACACCTGCAGCGCGATCACATCGTTGTGCTGGCGTAACTGGCGCAGCAGCGCCAGGGTCTGTTCGCCGACCCCGGCAAAGTCGCTGATCACGCACACCAGATGATCGTGCCCGGCGGCGCCGATGCAAGTACGCAGCAACGCGTCCAGGCGCCCGTCATCCGCCAGCGCCTCGCCGTGCGCCGACAACCGGTGATTGGCCCGTACCACCGCCGCGCACAAGGCCTGCACCCGGGCGCGGCTGCGCAGCGGGCGCAGGTGTTCGACACCGGCCTCGCCCAGCACCATGGCACCTACGCGGTCGCCGGCCTGCAGCGCCATCCACGCACACACGGCCGCCAGCTGGGCGGCGGTCACCGACTTGAAGTAGCGCTGCGAGCCGAAGAACATGCTCATGCGCTGGTCCACCAGCAACAAGGTCGGCCGATCGCGCTCCTCGCTGAAGGTCCGCACGAAAGGTTTGCCGTAGCGCAGCGAGGCGCGCCAGTCGAGGTGGCGCAGGTCGTCGCCGGGCACGTAGTGGCGCAGCTCGTCGAAGCTCAACCCGCGCCCGCGCAGGCGTGAGGCGTGGTTGCCCGACAAGATGCTCGACAGCGGCTGCCGGGCCACGAAACTCAGGCCCCGGGCACGCGGCTCCAGGGCCATCAGCTCGGCCAGCGAGGCGTAAACGAAGCCATCAGGCGTGCGGCGGGCGGTGGGCATGGCGGCACCCTCAGGCCGGTATGGCGACCTTGTCCAACAGCCGGTCGAGCACCTGGTCGGCCCCTACCCCATCGGTGATGGCGTCATAGGACAGTTGCAGGCGATGGCGCAACACCGGGTGCACGGCGGCGCGCACATCGTCCGGCGAGACGAAGTCCTGCCCGTTGAGCCAGGCATGTGCCCGCGCCACCCGGTCCAGGCTGATGCCGCCACGGGGGCTGGCGCCGATGCTGATCCAGCGCCCCAGTTCGGCATCGTGTTCTGCCGGGTGGCGCGTGGCGTTGACCAGGGCGACCAGGTAGTTGTCGATCGCCGGTGCCACGTGCACCTTGGCCACTTCGCGGCGCGCCGCGAAAATCACCTCCTGGGCCAGGCGCAGCGGTTCGCCCAGATTGGCCTGGTCCTCGGCGCGCACCAGCCGCAACACCTGGGCCTCGTCGGCGGGCGCGGGGTAATCAAGTTGCAGCTTCATCAGGAAGCGGTCCATCTGCGCCTCGGGCAAGGGGTAAGTGCCCTCCTGCTCGATGGGATTCTGGGTCGCCAGCACCATGAACAGGCCGGGCATCGGGTAGCACTGGCCGGCCACGGTGATCTGCCGCTCTTCCATGGCTTCGAGCAACGCCGCCTGTACCTTGGCCGGCGCACGGTTGATCTCGTCGGCGAGGATCACGTTGCCGAACAGCGGCCCGGGCTGGAAGCTGATGCGGTTGCCCTCGGCGGTCTGCTGCAGGATCTCGCCGCCGGTGATGTCCGAGGGCAGCAGGTCGGGGGTGAACTGGATGCGCCGCATCTGCGCGTCCAGGTGGCTGGCCAGGGCCTTGACCGTGCGGGTCTTGGCCAACCCCGGCAGGCTTTCCAGCAGCACATGGCCGTTGGCGAGCAGCGCCAGGATCACCTGGTGAATGGTGTCGGCCTGGCCGAGTACCTGCTCGGCGACCGACGCTTGCAGTGCTTTGACCTGCTCATGAGTGTCCACCTGCCCGCTCCCTGTCCTCGTTTGCGGTCAAGCAACTGTAGTTGCCGTGCCCATTGACGCAAGATCCCGAAACATCTACTGCGTTTGCCGCCAGTAAGGCTCGATAGCCTGCAGGCGCGGATCGTCCGGCGCCGCCGCGCGCATACGCTGTACGTAGCCGAAGGCGGCTTCGCGCTCGCCGGCCAGGGCATGCAGGTAGATCAACGAGTACAGCAGGTCGGCGTCGTCCGGCGACTGCGCAAGGCCGCTGCGCAGTGCCTGCAAGGCTTCATCACGGCGGTTCAGGCGCGACAGCAGCAGGCCCTGGTTGTAGCGGATCCGCGCATTACCCGGCAGCGCCGTGGCGGCGTGGTCCATCCATTCCAGGCCCTCCTCGTTGCGGCCGTGCTCGACCAGCAGCAGGGCCAGCATGTACGCCAGGTTGCCACGGTCGCTCGGCGGCATCTTGTCCAATGCCGCCCCCTCGCGCAGCAGCGCTTCGGCTTCTGCGGGGCGATTGGCGGCGCTGGCCAGGGTCACCAGGTTGACCCGCGCCGGGACAAAATACGGGTCCATGCGCAGGGCCTGCCGGTAATGCGCCATCGCCTCCTCGTCACGCCCCTGGCGCGATAGCAGCACCGCCAGGTTCAAGCGCCCGCCCGGCAGGTCGGCATTGCCGCGCAGGCGCTGCTCATAGTCGCTGAGCAGGGCCTTGAAACTGGCCTGCCGGGCCTCGGGCAGCTGCGCCAGCGCGATATCGGCCATGGCCCGCACGGTTTCATCGCGCACCGCCAGGCGCGGATCGGCCAGTAACGGCAGCAAAGGCTTGAGTCGCTGCTCGGCGGGCAGGCTGCTGAAGCCTGCCACGGCATAGGCGCGGATCAGCGGGTCGGCGTCCTGCAGGGCCCAGCGCAGGTTGCTGACGGCGCCCGGCCCGAGGTCCGCCAGCTGGTCGGCGGCGGTGGCGCGGACGATGGCCGGGTTGGCCTTGTCGGCCAGCAGGTAGCCCAGGCGGCTCATGGCTGTGCCCGGGTCTTCGCGCACGCCTTGCAGCGCCTGCCCGTAATGGGCCGGTCGTTGCGGCGTGCCGTACCACTGGTCGATGGCGCTGGCGGCCCAGGCCGGCGCGCGGTCCGTGTGGCAGGCCGTGCAGGCGTCCGGGCTGCCGGTCTGGGCGGCGAGGTCCGGGCGTGGGATGCGCAGGCTGTGGTCGCGGCGCGGGTCGACCACCATGTAGGTCTTGCTCGGCATATGGCAGCTCACGCACTGCGCGCCAGGCGAGCCTGCGGCGTGATGGTGGTGCGCCGGGCTGTCGTAGTCCTTGGCCTGCAAACCGGCGAAGCGCGCGGTGTTGGGCTGGGTGTTGTGGCACTGCAGGCACAGGCCGTTGCCTTCGATGCGCACCTTGGTGGTGTGCGGGTTGTGGCAATCGGTACAGCCGACCCCGGCGGCGTACATCCGGCTCTGGCTGAACGAGCCGAACTCGTAGACCTCGCCGTCGATCTGCCCGTCTGCATGATAAAGGCCGCTGCGCAGGGTCGCGGGCAGGCTCTGGTCAAGCTGCGGATGGCCGGGCGTCTGGCCGTTGCCCAGGGTTTGCCGACGGCTGTGGCAAAACGCGCACTGCTCGACCTGGCCCTTGCTGCCGAGCGCCTTGTAATCGACCACCAGCCCTTTGCCCGGCTGATTGCCGGCGGGCGTGGCACTGGCCCAGTCGACATGCGCCTGGCCGGGGCCATGGCAGCCCTGGCAGCCCACGGTTGGTTCCTGCCAGGTGCTGGCGAAGCTGTCCTGCTGGTCGTCGTAGTGCTTGAGCAGCCGGGTGGAATGGCAGTCGGCGCACATGGCGTTCCAGTTCTGGTAGCGGCCGGTCCAGTGCAGCGGGTCGTCGGGGGTGAAGCGCTGGCCGGGGTACAGGGAGAACCAGCGTTGCCCGCCCTGGGCCTGGGGCCGGCTGTCCCAGGCGATGGTCAGGGCCTGCAAGCGCCCACGGGACAGCGCCACCAGATACTGCTGCAATGGCTGGTGGCCAAAGGTATAGAGGATGCGCAGGTCCGCAGGCTTGCCGTCCTCGCCCTCGATGTTGACGTAATAGGCATCGCCCTTGCGGTAGAACCGCGCCTTGACGCCATCCTGGTCGAAGCGCGCATCGTCGAAGTTGCCCAGTACATTGCCCGCCTTGGCCTCGCGCAGCGCCCAGGCATGGTCCGAATGCTGCCACTGCCCGGCCTGTTCGGCATGGCAGCCCTGGCAACTCTCAGGCTTGGCGTAGCCTTCGCGGTCCTTGGCCGCTGTCGGCAACGGGTCACCTGCGGCGCTGCCTGTGGCAAGCAGTGCAAGTATCAGCACGCCCCTTCTCAGTCCTTCTGCCAGCCATCCCATCGCCCAGCTCCATGATCAGGTCCAGTCACCCTTTGCGGGCGTCGGCAAACCGCTTGCGTCACTCGTTCGCCTCGTTGGGCCTGGCCGCCGGCGCGCTGTACCACTGCTCCTTGGGCACCACTTTGTCCTGCGCGGGGTCCCCCAGGTAGTGCGGCGACATGATCTGCACGCCGAACTCGTTGAACACATCCTGGATATTGGCGTGCAACAGGGTCAGCAGCTCGGCCCGCGGCCGTGGCTCGCTGGGCACGGCCTGGGCCACCAGGCGGTACTCGGGGTAGAAGTCCGACAAGGCGGTCTGGAACACCTGTGGGCGGGGTGAGTCGAGCACCCCATCGGTGCGCCGCGCGGCCTCCAGCAGCATCGCCTCGACCTGGCGCCACGGCGTGTCGTAGCCGATGGTGACCGTGGTGTCGACCACATAGCCCTGGCCCTGCACCACCCGCGAGTAGTTCTTGGTCACCGCCCCGGTAATCATCGAATTGGGCAGCGTCAGCACCTCGCCCAGCCCGGTGCGGATGGTGGTGGTGAACATGCCCAGCTCGGTCACCGTGCCCTCGTGCTCGCCGATGCGCACGTACTCGCCGGGCCGCAGGGTACGGGTATACGTGAGGATCAGCCCGGCGGCGGCCTGGCCGACCACACTGGTGGCGCCCAGCGAGATCATCAGGCCTATCAGCACCGACAAGCCTTTGAACGCTTCGGTGTCGGCGCCCGGCAGGTACGGGTAGGCCATGGCCAGGGCGAACAGCCAGATCGCCAGCGAGGTCAGGCGGGTGGTGGGTTGCAGGGTTTCCTGGGTCAGCCAGCTGATCGAGCCCGGCCGCGCCAGGCGCTCGAGCAGGCGCTTGCTGAAGGCGCTGATGCCACGGGCGATGAAGAAGATCAGCAAGGCGATCAGCAACCCCGGGATGGCGTCGATGATGCCGGTCAGCACATGCCGCAGCAGCCCCAGCAGGTACAGGTTCAGGCTTTCGCCCCAGGGCCGGGTGTAGGGGAAGCGCTGCAGGACGAAGCTCAGCCATTCGTAGGTCAGCAACAGCACCAGGGTCCAGCGCACCAGGGCCAGCAGGCGCCGCAACAGCGGGTAAAGGTTGCTGGAATCGACCAGTTGCGTGTGGCCGATGCGCAAGGCACTGGCGTGTTTGCGCACGCGCTTGGGCAGCCAGGACAAGGCCTTGTGGTGCAGCCATACGCAGAGCTTGACCAGCAGGATGTACACCAGCGTGGCGGCGGCGCTAAGCCCGGCGGCGGTCAGCAGAAAACGCGGGCTGCGGGCCTGCTGCGCCTCGTCGACCACCTGGCGCAGGCGTTGCGCGGCGGCCTCGGCGCCCTGCCGGGTGTCGAGGTCGGTGCCGACCAGGTCCCTGGGCGAGACGATGAAGGCGCGGCGGTCGCCCAGCAGCACCAGGAAGCTGTCCTGGACGGTGTCCAGGCTGACCCTACTGTCCACGCCTTCATCCAGCCGTTCATTGATCACCGCCTCGGCACGCCGGGCCCGAGCGGCAGGCGCCTCACCAAGCACAGTGGCATGGAACACCATGATGCTGCGGTTGGCGACCTTGAGTTCGGCGGGCTCGGCCGCCGGCACGCTGGCCTGCTCGTTGGCCTGGCTGGCCAGGCTGATGAGCAGCAGCGCGAGCAGGCAGCACCCTGCGACGATTCGCTTAGCCATGGGCTCCCTCGCTCGATCACGCGTTGCCAACGGCCGGCCCCTGCTCCACCCACTGCCAGAACAGCATGTAGCCGATGGCCAGGATCACCGGGCCGATGAACAAGCCGATGATGCCTTCGGCGACCATGCCCCCCAACGCACCGATCAGCACCACCGGCATCGGTACATTCACCCCGCGCCCCAGCAACAGGGGCTTGAGCACGTTGTCGACCATGCCGGCCAACACGCTGTACACGGCGAACACCACGGCGCCGACACTGGCGCCTTCGGTGAAGAACACAAAGGCCACCACCGGCAGCGTGATCAGCAATACCGGTAGCTGCATGATCCCCAGCAGCAACACCAGAATGGCCAGCAGGCCGGCGCCGGGGATACCCATGAACACGAAACCAAGCCCCACCAGCAGCATCTGGATGAAGGCGATGCCGACCACGCCCTGGGCCACCGCGCGGATGGTCGCGGTGCACAGCTCGGCAATCAGCGGGCCGCGTTCGGCGCCGGAGATGCGCGTGGCGATTTGCACCGCGCTGCGCTCACCGTTGTCGCCAAAGGCCATGACCACGCCCGACAGGATCAAGGCGCCGATGAACAGCAAAAAGCCGGTGCCGACTCCGGCCAGCTTGCCCAGCACCACCATGCCGATGCCTTTGAGGTGCGGGGTGACGCTCTGGATCAGGCTGGTGACATCAGTGGCGGCCTGTTGCCAGAAGCCGTACAGCGGCGGCCCCACCAGCGGCCAGGTGGCCACCACCGGGTTGGCCTGCGGCACATGCCAGGCCCCGCTCTTGAACAGCTCCATCGCCGCGGACACCGACGCTGCGATGGAGTCGCCCAGCAGGTAGATCGGCACCATCAGGATCAGCAGCGTGACCAGGATGATCAGGCTCGCCGCATGCCCGCTTTTCAAGCCAAGCCTGGCGCGCAAACGCCCATGCAGTGGGTAGAAGGTGATGGCCAGGATCACCGCCCAGAGCATCAGGCTCAGAAACGGGCGGAACACCGCAAAGCAGGTGACCACCAGCGCGGCCACCAGGCCTGCGCGTATCAGCACGTCCAGCAAAGCCCGGGACAGCTTGAGTTCGTTAGGCAAAGGCAACATGGGCCACCTCCTGATCGGTGGCAGGCAATGCCAGCCACGGGTATCAGCAGCCTAGTACGGCGTCGGCAAGTCGCAAACGGCGACAGGGCGCAGGATAAATGGCGTCTTCTGGCATCAGATCAATGCACTGCAATATCAATCCGGTATCATCCGCGCCATTCAACCGTTCGTTTAACAGTGGAGTCGTGCGTGATGAAAGTTCTGACGTTGTTCGGCACCCGCCCAGAAGCCATCAAGATGGCGCCTTTGGTCAAGGTCCTGGCCCGGACCGAGGGTGTCGAAAGCATCGTCTGCAGCACCGGCCAGCACCGGCAGATGCTCGACCAGGTACTGCAGCTGTTTGCCGTGCCGGTCGACCACGACCTCGACGTGATGGTCCCGGGGCAAACCCTCAATGGCCTGTTCGCCCGCCTGATGACCCGCATCGACGCCCTGCTCGACGAACTCAAGCCTGATTGCGTGCTGGTACACGGCGACACCACCACCGCCGCCGCCTGCAGCATGGCCGCGTTCCACCGCGGCATTGCCATCGGCCATGTCGAGGCCGGCCTGCGCACCGGCGACCTGGCCCAGCCCTTCCCCGAGGAAATGAACCGCCGCGTGGTGGACGTGATGGCCCGCTGGCTGTTCGCCCCCACCGTCACCTCGCGCAGCAACCTGTTGCAGGAGAACCTGCAGGGGCAGGTCCACATTACCGGCAACACCGTGATCGACGCGCTGGACCTGATCCTGCAGAAGCTCGACCGCGAACCCGAGATTGGCGAAGGCTTCGCCAGCCGCTATCCGTGGCTCGACGCCAACCGCCGGCTGATCCTGGTCACCGGCCACCGCCGGGAGAACTTCGGCGACGGTTTCCGGCAAATCTGCCAGGCCCTGGGCGAGCTGGCCAAGCGCGACGATGTGCAGATCGTCTACCCAGTGCATCTCAACCCGCAGGTGCGCGATGTGGTCATGACGGTGTTGGGCGACAACCCCAACGTGCAGTTGATCGACCCGCTGGACTACCTGGAGTTCGTCTGGTTCATGCAGCGCGCCCACCTGGTGCTGACCGACTCCGGCGGCGTGCAGGAAGAAGCCCCGCACCTGGGCAAGCCGGTGCTGGTCATGCGCAACACCACCGAGCGCCCGGAAGCCGTGGCCGCCGGCACCGTCAAGCTGGTGGGCACCGACAGTGCGCGGATCGTCCAGGCGGTGCAGGCCATGCTGGATGATCACGCGCTTTATGCCCAGGTGGCGCGCAGCGTCAACCCGTATGGCGACGGCAACGCCAGCGAGCGCATCGTCAATGCCCTGCTGGGGCGCCCGTTCACGCCCTTCCAGGTGCGCTGAAGGCGCATAAGCGTCAATAAAACGGCGACGTCATTTGCTCTGACGTCGCCGGTCGAATTTTCTTACAAAAAAGCATCAAAATATTGACATGGGCACTTTGATATTAGAGAGTACGACCCCGATGTCTTGACGAAGTGGCATCGCGCTCGAACGACCGTTTGACAGCGTTCGCTTCCCCAATCGTCACTGATTACCCGAATAGCCACGCGAAGACCTGCGCCTTAAAACGCCTGTCGGCGCACACGTTTGCACGCCCGCTGTGCGCTGCCAACGCCACTGAACCTTCAAGGACTAGATCGTTGAGTAACACGACTCGCCGCTTGCAGTTCGCCGTTCTGGGCACTGCCCTTACCTCCCCGATCCTCGCCCATGCCACCCCTGCCAGCGATGCCTTGCAAGCGCTCATGGCCCAGGATTGGGTGTCCCGCAGCGTTTCGCTCAAGGACCTGGGCATTACCAACCCAGTGGTGCTCGACCAGGCCGACAACCGCCAGGCG
This sequence comes from Pseudomonas sp. TWI923, assembly GCF_039673365.1. NCBI lineage: Bacteria > Pseudomonadati > Pseudomonadota > Gammaproteobacteria > Pseudomonadales > Pseudomonadaceae > Pseudomonas > Pseudomonas sp. TWI923. The sequence goes on from NZ_JBDJLM010000023.1 coordinate 50,652, forward strand.
TTCTTCCTGCCGGTGCCCAAGGGCGTGGCGATCAGCGATGCGCAGATCGAGCTCAAGGGCCAGTTCATCAAGGGTGAAGAGCAGCCCGCCACCCTGCGCCTGGCCGTCGATGGCCAGCCCCGCGTGGCCGAACGCGTCAACCGCGCCGAAGGCGACCTCAGCCGCAGCCTGGCAGTGGACAGCGGCAAGCATGCCAGTGGCTTCGTCAACTTCAGCCTGGACTGGAGCTCGCCGGTTTCGGAGGACTTCTGCGCCCCGCCACGGGCCACCGCCAACGTGCTGACCTTGTCGCCACAGACGCGCCTGAGCTACCGCTACTCGATGTCGGCCCTGGGCAGCCTGGCTGAAGCCTGGAGCAGCCTGCCGGGTGAGCCGGTGATTCTGGTCGCGGGTGGTGCGCTCGAGCGCACCAGCTTCGACAGCGCCTGGCGCCTGGGCGTGGCCCTGGAGCGCAGCGCCCGCCGCGCCCAGGTACGTGCCTTGCCGCAAGTCGGCGACAGCCTGTCGCTGGCCGGCATCGAGGTACCGGCAGCCCTGGCTAAAGTCCCGGCCTTCGCCGCCCTGACCGGCCAGGCCAGCCACACCCTGGCCAGCCCGGCCGAGCTGGGTGCCCTGCTGCTGCTCGATGCCCCGGCGATCCGCGCCGACCTGGCCATCGCCGACAGCGCGCTGGTGGCACAGCTCAACACTGCCCTGGACGCCCTCGCGCAACAGCTGCAGGACGACCAGGCCGCCCTCGCCGCCCTGGCGCAATGGCGCAAGCAGAAGGCCAGCCTGGCCGCAGGCGCCCTGCCCAGCCAGCAACTGCAACTGCTCAGCCTGGGCCGCCAGGCCTTGGTGGCCGTGGCTGCCGACGCCGGCGCCAAGGCCGCCGGCGTGTTCGACGCGAGCTGGCGCAATGTGTTGGTGTCGCGCGAGGCGCAGGTCAAGGAAGTGGGTGACGCGCTGCGCAACGAACACGGCCATCTGCGCCTGAGCGCCCTGGGCGGCAATTTCGGCACCTTCGATGTGGTCAGCCGTGGCGAGTGGACTGCCACCTTCCCGCTCAGCGCCGTGTCGACCAACGGCCGCATGCCGGGGGAGCTCAACCTCGACCTCGCCGCCGCGCCGGGCGCCTCGCCTACCCCGCCGGTCGCCTCGGTGATCTGGAACAACGTGCTGCTCAACGCCGCGCAACTGGATGCCGATGGCAGCCCCGAGCGGTTGAAGGCGCGCATCCCGGGCTACGCCCTGGGCGTCACCAATACCGTGCAGGTGCGCTTCCAGCGTCAGCCAAGCTCGCCAAACTGCGCCGAGATTCCTCAGGCCTACCCGGTCAACGTGCTGCCCAGCAGCTACCTGAGCTCGGCCGACGCCGAACCCGACGGCACCTTCATCGGCCTGCTGCCACTGCTGGCCGGCAAACCCCAGGTGATCGTCGACCAGGCCGTCCTGCAAACGCCGGTGGCCAACCTGGGCAAACTGATCCGCCTGGCCAGCGCCGCCTCACTGTCGCCGGTCAACGCCGAGCTGGTGCTGGCTGACGGCAAGGCAGAGGTCGCGCCGTCGCGGCCGTTCCTGGCCGTGGACGTGCAGCTGCCAGGCGCCAAGCCGCTGCTGGGCGTCGCCGAGCTGCAGCGCCTGCAGGCCCAGGGCAACCAGCAACTGGCCCTCGACCTGCAGGGGCCGCAAGGCCTGGGCACCTTGTCGGTGGTCGACTCCAGCGGCCAGCACGGCGTGCTCTGGAACAGCCTGGGCAACCCGGCCATGGTGCCGCAGGTGCCGTTCCTGCTGACCCAGGGCAATGCCGTGGTGATTGGCGAGCAAGGCCCGTTGACCTGGGTCGACACCACCGACCCGGAACTCAACCTGGCCGGCACGCCGTTCCACCAGTGGCGCAAGCAACTGGTGTGGGCGTTGCCCACCCTGTCCGGCATCGTCCTCTTGCTGGTGCTGCTGGGTGTAATCGCCCGCCGGCTGCGTCTGAAGCACAAAGGCAAGTAGGCCGGGGTAAGCACGCATGTTCTCACTCTATTGGCCGTACCTGCTGGCGGAGTATTACCGGGGGCTGGAGATCGTCACCGCCGTCGTCGGTGTGCTGATCCTGCTGTCCAGCCTCGATGACCTGTTCATCGATACCTGGTACTGGGTGCGCCAGACGTACCGCAAGCTGCTGATCCGTCGCAAGCGCTACCAGGCGCTGACGGTGGAGCAACTGCGCGCCAAGCCCGAGCAGCCGCTGGCGATCATGATCCCGGCGTGGCTGGAGTACGACGTGATCGCGCCGATGCTGGAGAACATGGTCGGCTCGCTGGACTACAAGAACTACTACATCTTCGTCGGCACCTACTGCAACGACCAGCGCACCATCGACGAGGTGGAGCGCATGCGCCGGCGTTACAAGCAGTTGATCCGGGTCGAAGTACCCCATGACGGCCCGACCTGCAAGGCCGACTGCCTGAACTGGATCATCCAGGCGATCTTCGCCCAGGACGCGCGCATGCCCGAGCCCTTCGCCGGGATGATCCTGCACGACAGCGAAGACGTGCTGCACCGTCTGGAGCTGCACTACTTCAACTACCTGCTGCCGCGCATCGACTTCATCCAGTTGCCGGTCACCTCCCTGGAGCGTGACTGGTACGAACTGGTGGCCGGCACCTACATGGACGAGTTCGCCGAATGGCACACCAAGGACCTGGTGGTGCGCGAGAGCATGTCGCGCATGGTGCCGTCGGCCGGTGTCGGCACCTGCTTCTCGCGCAAGGCGCTGCTGGAGCTGTCCGCCGAGACCAACAACCAGCCGTTCAACACCGACACCCTCACCGAGGACTACGACATCGGCGCACGCCTGGCGCGGCGCGGCATGAAGCAGATCTTCGGCAAGTTCCCGGTGGACTACGTGGCCAAGCGCACCACCTGGTTCGGCAACGGCAAGGAAAAGCTGGTGGCCGTACACATGCCCCTGGGCGTGCGTGAGTACTTCCCCGACACCTTCCGCACCGCCTACCGGCAAAAGGCCCGCTGGACCCTGGGCATCGGCCTGCAAGGCTGGAGCCAGGTGGGCTGGGAAGGCTCGCTGGCGACCAAGTACCTGCTGTTCCGCGACCGCAAGGGCTTGATCACCTCGTTCGTCGCCATCCTCGCCTACGTGTTGCTGTTCCAGCACCTGATCTTCCTGGGGATCAGCGCCACCGGCCACTGGAAGGTGTTCTTTCCGTCGGTGTTCTCGCCCAACAGCCTGCTGCTCGACCTGATGTGGGCCAACACCCTGGCCCTGAGCCTGCGCATCCTGCAGCGCGCGTACTTCGTCGGCCGCCTGTATGGCTGGGAGCACGCCCTGCTGTCGGGGCCGCGGATGATCATCGGCAACTTCATCAATGCCATGGCCGCGGCACGCGCCTGGCGCCTGTACCTGGGCTACCTGTTCCTGGGCAAGAAGCTGGTCTGGGACAAGACCATGCACGACTTCCCCTCGGCCGACCAGTTGCACCAGCAGCGCCTGCGCCTTGGCGAACTGCTGCTGTCGTGGCGCGCCATCGACGACGACATCCTGGCCCAGGCCCTCAAGGCCCAGGCCGAAGAACACAAGCCGCTGGGGCAGATCCTGCTCGAACACGGCTATCTGGATGCGGACACGCTCAACGAGGCCATCCTGTTCCAGCAGGAAAACGGCGAGCCCGCAGCGTCCTTCCCCGAAACCAAGCCCGCTACGGCGGCGAACAAGACCCAGGCTGCCGCACTGACATGACCCCTGCTCGCCCCGCCATCCTGTTGTTCGGTGCCTGGCTTGCCTGCGCCAACCTGCCCACCGCCCTGGCCGCCGAGGTGCCGCTTGAAGGCGTGGCCTGGGAACAGGCCGACCAGGCCTACCGTAGCTACCAGTCGGGGCGCTACCGCGATGCCCTGCAACAGGTGGATGCTGCCCTCAAGCTGCGCCCCGACGTGGCCCGGCTGAACCTGCTCAAGGTCTACACCCTGCAGAAGCTCGGCCGCCGTAACGAAGCCCGCCAGGCGGCGCAAAGCGCGCTCAAGCGCGGCGTGCGCGACCCCGGCCTGCAGGCGGCAGTGACCAACCTGCAACAAAATGCCCCGGCCGCCAGCGGCCCGGCCCCTTCGGCGGCTTACCAGCGTGGCTTCCCGCTGGCGACCAAGGCCTACGCGGCCTACAACGCCGGCGACATGGCCGCCGCCGAGCGCGATGGCGAGCGGGCGTTCCGCACCGACCCAAGCCAAGGTGCCTGGGCCCTGCTCTGGCTCGACAGCCTGGAAGCGCAGCAACGCTGGGCCGAGGCCGCCACCGCCGCCGGCACCGCGATCAGCCTGGGCGCCCCCAACACCAGCGACCTGGAAGCCCGCCGCCAGACCCTGAACCGACGCATGGCCGTGCGCCCGGCCGAGCAGGCCTATCAGGCGCTGATCGCCAACCGCCCCGGCGATGCCGTGCCGCTGGCCCGCGAAGCCGTGCGCCTGGCGCCGGACATCGCCAGCCACCGCCTGCTGCTGGTGACCGTGCTGCTGCTGGACAACCAGCCCGCCGCCGCCGAGCAGGCCGCCAACCAAGCGCTCGAAGCCGATGACGAAAGCACCGTAATGCTGGTGATGCGCGGCTACCTGCGCCAGTACCAGGGCAACGCCCAGGCGGCCGGCAGCGACTTCGACAGCGCCCTGGCCCAGGACTGGCTTGACGAAGAGCAACTGCGCAACGTGCGCCTGATCGCCATCGACGCGGCCCTGGCCGGCGGTGACAAGGCCCGCGCCACGGCCCTGCTGGCGCCCATGGACGCCACTGACGAGGCCGTGGGCAAACGCCAGCAGGCCCTGGCCGATGCTCGCACCCCGGCCACCGCGCTGAACCTGAGCACCTACCCGGCGCCGCGCCAGTCGTGCCAGGACACCCCCTACGGCACCCAGTGCGAACTGCTGCCCGCCGATGCCGGCGGCGCCGCCGGCCCGGCCTCCGAGGCCTATGCCGCCTACGCCCGCCAGGATTACCAGGAAGCGATCGCCCAGGCGCGCAAGGCCGTCGAACAGGACCCGGACAACCTCGAGTTCCAGCGCCTGCTCACCACTGCCCTGGCCGCCGGCAACCCGCAGCAGGCCGCCGAAGCCGAGCAGCGCCTGAGCGACGCCATCGCCCGTACCCCAAGCGACGCCGAGCTGCTGATGCAGCGCGGCTACCTGCGCATGCGCACGGCCCAGCCCGCCCGCGCCCGTGAGGACTTCCGCGCCGCCCGCGACACCGGCAAGGCGCCGAAGACCGTGGTGCTCGACGAGGCCTATGCGCTGTCGGCCATGGGTGAAAAACCGGCCGCCGTTCGCCAGCTCAAGCACGCCATCGACATGGACGATGCCGGCACCCTGCAGCTGGATGAACAGCAGCGCCACAACACCCGCAGCGCCATCACCGCCTATGACCGCGAATGGGGTGCCACCGTGACCGCCAGCTACCGCGGCGCGCGCCCGAGCACCACCATCGCCAACGCCGGGCAAAGTTCGGCCGGCGACTCGATCTTCAGCACCGCCGAACTGTACTGGCGGCCTAGCCAGTTCAATGACCAGAACGGCGTGCTGGAGGTCTATGGGCGGATAAGCAATACCCTGTGGGATGAAGGTGGCAAGTTCCGCTCCAGCGGCGCGGTCGATCCCTGCACCAAGCAGGCTCTGGATGCCGGTGGAGTCAGCGATTCGCAGTCGGTGACCGGTTTCCCCAGCACCATCGGTGCCCTGGGCGTGCGCTACACCCTGTCCGACACCGGCTTCACCTTCGGCATCGAGCGGCGCTTCCTGCTGGGCAGCGCCACCCGCGAAGGCACCGCCAACCCGGGCAAGAACACCGATCGCTGCGATTTCCAGACAGCCAGCCAGGCCTCCGGCATGAACGGCGCGCTGCTGCGCTACAAACTCAAGGACAGCGCCGGTGGCTGGCTCACCTACGCCACCTATGGCTTCTACCGCGGCACCGAACTGCGTTTCGACGAGAGTAGCTGGTGGACCGTGGATGCCTATTCGCAACTGGGTTATTCGCTGGAGGACAACCCGGCCAAGTGGACGGTCTATGACGTCGATACCCGGGGCTCTCGTACCGAAGCACAGGCCCAGGCCGACGGCCGCCTGAAGCGCGAGCAGCTGTTCCTCAGCAACGAAATCCGCCTGGGCCGCAGCTACAAGCTGCTGCCAGATGTCGTGCTGTTCCCCCATGTCGTCGGGGCCGCCGACTGGATCTGGCAGAAAGACCAGGCCACCGGGCTACACGGTGCCACGGGCAGCAACGAGATCATGGCGGCGCAGCTGGAGGGCCAGAGTTTCTCCCTGACCCGCGACCAGGGCTCCTGGTCCATGGCCGCCGGCCCTGGCGTCGCCCTGCGCTACTACTTCCGCGAAGACCATTACCATACGCCCCGCTCGTACCTGGACTGGACGGCCCAATACCGCTTCGCCATCGGCGGCGGTGCCTCCGACCGGGCCGAGGGCCTGTTCATGAACCTGACACTGTCGTATTGAGGACCCCCGCCATGCTGCCGTCTTCTGTGCTCACCCGCTCTTTCAAAGGCCTCGCCGCCAGCCTGCTGGCCGCCAGCATCGGCTTTGCCGTGCCCGCCGCCCAGGCCGATGACTCGTCGATCGTGCTGCGTGGCAACGACGGCTGGCTGTTCCCTGGCTGGGGCAGCCTCACCGAGGTCGACAGCCGCGGCATCGAAGCCTCCACCGCGCTGATCAAGGACGCCCAGCAGGCCCTGGCCGCCCGCGGCGTGCAGTTGCAGGTGCTGGTGCTGCCCGACAAGACCCGCTTCTACCAGGACAAGCTGCCCGCCGGCAAAGCCCTGAGCCCTGCCGTGCAGCAGCGCTACCAGACCATCCTGGCCAGCCTGCGCAAGGCCGGCATCAGCGCCATCGACGACGAGGCCGTGCTGCGCCAGCTCAAGGACGCCGGCAAGGACGTGTTCTACCGCACCGACCAGCACTGGACCCAGGCCGCCGCCGACGCCACGGCGCAAGCCACCGCCGAGCAGGCCCGCCGCGATGTGCCGGCGCTCAAGGGCACCGCCGGCAGCGGCATGCAGTTGGGCAGCGAGTTCAAGGAGCGCCGCTACGGCGACCTGGCCGAGCGCTTCCTCACCCCCGAGCAGCGCAAGCAGACCGGCCGCGAAACCTTCACCGTGCGCCGTCAGGCCGCAGCCAACGGCCTGCTCGACGACGCCCCGGCGCCGCTGCACGTGACCGGCCACAGCATGGTGCAGCCGTACTTCGGCTTCCCGCAAAAACTGTCCAACAGCATCGACCGCCCGGTGTCGGTGAACTGGAAGCCCGGCAACGTCGGCCAGTGGATCATGCTGCTGGAGTACCTGGAGTCGGCCGACTTCAAGCGCAACCCGCCGCAAGTGCTGGTGTGGCAGATGTTCGAGCCCACCTACGCCCAGGGCCCCCAGGCCAGCGGGCTGTGGGACAACGCCTCGATCATGAGCGCCGATAACTGGCGCCAGCGCCTGCGCGCCGCTGCCGGAAAGTGAACCATGGCTGAACAGGCGAGCCCCGTCACCCCTTCGCACCGTGGCTACACCGCCGCGGTGATCGGCCTGTTGCTGCTGGCCCAGGCCTGTGGCCTGTGGCTGCTGTTCAACAGCAAGCTCGATGCCGCGCAACTGCAGCCGGCGGCCTGGCTCGACGGCGAGGCCGGCAAGGCCCTGGGCGATGCGTTGCAACCCGAACTGCAGAAGAACGCCGACACCCTGAGCGCGGCGGTGCGCTATCGCCTGCTCGGCGACCTGGGCGACCAAGTGGTACAGGGTTGCCCGGGCTGGCTGTTCTACCGCGACGGCCTGCGCGCCCAGGCCGGCGTAAAAGGCGCCTATGAAGCGCGCCTGCGGCTGATGCAGCACTGGGTCGGGCAACTACGCAGCCAGGGCCTGCAGGTGCTGTTGGTGGCCGTGCCGGACAAATCCCGGATCGAAAGCCAGGCCCTCTGCGGCCTGCAACAGTCGCCGCAACTGCAGGCGCGCCTGGGCCAGTGGCAAGCCAGCCTGGCCAGCCAGGGCGTGCCCTATGCCGACCTCGGTGCGGCCTTGGCCCACGACGCGCAAACCCCGCCGCAGTTCTTCCGCACCGATGTGCACCTCAATGCCGACGGCGCCCAGCGCGCCGCCGATGCCGTGGCCGCCAGCGCCCTGGCGCTGCTCGATGGCAAGCGCGACCAACTGTTCACCAGCTCCCAGGTTGGCGCGGCGCAACCGCGCATGGGCGACCTGATCGTGCTGGCCGGCCTCGAACACGCCGCCAGCGCCTGGCGCCCGGCCGTGGAAGACGAACACCCGCAGCAGATCCAGGTGCAGCGCAGTGGCGGCCTTCTCGACGACACCCCGCCGGTGCAGGTGCTGCTGGCGGGCAGTTCCAACGGCCGGCGCAGCGCCTTTGCCGAACGCCTGGGCCGCAACCTTGGCCAGCAGGTGTGGAACCAGAGCCTGGACGGCGGCCAGTTCAGCGGTGCGCTGCTGGCCGCGCTGGGCAAGCGCGAGCGCTGGCCGGCCAGCCTCAAGCTGGTGATCTGGGAATTCTCCGAAAGCGCCCTGTCGCTGCCATTGACCGCCGACGAGCGCGCCGTGCTGGCAACGCTACCTGAACCGCAGGCCGACCATGCTCTTTAACTCCTATCTGTTCCTGCTGCTGTTCCTGCCGCTGACCCTGGCCGCCCACTACCTGATCGCCGCCCGCAGCCTGCGCGGCGCCGCGCTGTGGCTGTGCGTGACCTCGATCGTGTTCTACGGCTGGTGGAACCCGCAGTTCGTGCTGCTGCTGATCGGCTCGATCGCCTTCAACTACCTGGTCAGCCTGGCCATCCTCGGCACGGCCGGGCGCTCGCGCCTGCAACTGCTGATCACCACGGCCGGGGTCGGCGCCGACATCGCGCTGCTATTCCACTACAAGTACTTCGTCACCCTGGTGAACTTCGCCCAGGACTGGGGCCTGGCCGGCACCCGCCTGGACGACATCATCCTGCCCCTGGGCATTTCGTTCTTCACCTTCACCCAGATCGGCTTCCTGCTCGACTGCCGCGCCGGCATCGTCAAGGAACGCAGCCTGCTCAGCTATGTGCTGTTCGTGACCTTCTTCCCGCACCTGATCGCCGGGCCGATCCTGCACCACAAGGAAATGATGCCGCAGTTCGCCCAGCCGGATAACTACCGGTTCCGCGCCGAGAACCTGAGCGTTGGCGGCATGCTGTTCGTCATCGGCCTGGCCAAGAAAGTGCTGCTGGCCGACCCGATCGCCCCCTATGCCGACGCCGGCTTCGCCGACCCTGGCAGCCTCGGGTTCTGGGCGGCGTGGGGCACCGGCATCGCCTACGCACTGCAGCTGTACTTCGACTTCTCCGGCTATTCGGACATGGCCCTGGGCCTGGCCAAGATGTTCGGCATTCGCTTCCCGCTGAACTTCAACTCGCCGTACAAGGCCAGCAACATCATCGATTTCTGGGCCCGCTGGCACATGACCCTGACCCGCTACCTGACCGCCTACCTGTATTACCCGGTGGCCATGGCGGTGTCGGAATGGCGCGGCAAGCGCGGGCTGCCGGTCGGCACCCAGGGCGCGGCAACGCCGGGCGGCTTCGCCGCGGCGATCATCCTGCCGACCACCTTCACCATGGGCCTGGCCGGCATCTGGCACGGCGCCGGCCTGCAATTCTTGATCTTCGGCCTGCTGCATGCTGCCTACCTGTCGATCAACCATGCCTGGCGCATCTTCGTGGTCGGGCGCAACAGCAAGGCCACGCAGCACCCGCTGAAAGTGGCGGGCTACGTGCTGCTGACCTTCGCGGCGGTGATCGTTGCCCAGGCCTTCTTCCGCGCCGAGTCCACCCATGATGCGGTGTTGCTGATCGAGGGCATGTTCGGCCTGCGTGGCCTGGGCAGCCTGCCCGAGGTACTGTACCCGGCCGGTATCGCCTGGGGTGACGCCTGGCGCCTGCTGGTGGGCCGCCACCTGGAGACGCTGCACGTACTGGCAGTGCTGGCCGTGGCCTGGTTCCTGCCCAATTCGCAACAGATCATGGGCGGCTTCTCGCCGTCGCTGGCCCGCGCGCAGCTCGACGGCCCGGCCGCGCTGCGCTGGGCCCCGACCCTCAAATGGCTGCTGATCATGGCGCTGCTGCTGGCGCTGTGCCTGATGAACCTGCACAAGGAAGCACGCTTCCTGTACTTCCAATTCTGAATCCATGGAGTGATTGACATGAGCGAACAAGCCCTCAAGCAACAACTGGCCGAAATCATCGAAAACGTGGTCGGCACCCCGGTGGCCCACGATGACCTGCTGATCGAGTCCGGCCTGGTCGATTCGATGACCGCGGTGGACATCGTCATGGCGGTGAAGAATGCGTTCGGCGTCAAAGTGCCGGCCACCGAGATCGACGAGCACCTGGAGTCGCTCGACGCCCTCGCCGCCTTCGTTCAGAACAACCGCTGAGCCTGCACAGGCCACTGCCCTGGAGAGTGCCGGATGCACTTCGATTTCGACCGCTATGAGTTCGCCGACTGCCACCAGGGCGCCGACGCCCCTGCCCTGCGCGACGCCCATCGGGTAATGGACTGGGCCAGCCTGCAGCTGGCCGTCGAGGCCTGGACCCTGCGTGCCCGCGCGCAGGGCGTACTGCCCGGTACCGCGCTGGTACTCAGCGGCCACAAGCAGATCGAATTCGTCGTGGCCATGCTCGGCTGCCTGCGCCTGGGCGTGACCTATGTGCCGCTGGACAGCATCAACCCGCCGCAACGCCTGCAGCGCATCATCGAGCTGGTGGGCGCCGGGTATTGCTACGACGCAGAACAGGACCAGTTCCGCGTTGGCGTTGCCTGCGCCACAGCGCTGGCCGAGGCGGGCCTGGCCTACGTTATGTTCACCTCCGGCAGCACCGGCGACCCGAAAGGCGTGCAGATCGGCCGCGACAGCCTGGCGCTGTTCGCCGGCTGGATCCGCGACTGTCTGGCCCTGGGCGAACGACCGCGGTTCATGAACCAGATGCTGTTCAGCTTCGACTTCTCGCTGTTCGACCTGTGCGGGGCGTTGGCCCTGGGTGGCCAGTGCGTGCTGTGCCCGCGCGAGGTGATCGGCGACCCCGAGGGTTTTGTCGACTACCTGGCCGACAGCCAGGTACAGGTATGGGCCTCGACGCCGTCTTTCGTCCGTCAGCAGTTGCTCAACGACGCCTTCGACGCCCGCCACCTGCCCGCCTTGCAGGTGTTCGTGTTCGGTGCCGAGTCGCTGACCCCGACCCTGGCCAACCAGCTGTGGGAGCGCTTCCCCGAGGCGCGGATCATCAACTCCTACGGGCCGACCGAAGCCACCTGTTCGACCACCTGGATCGAAATCCTGCCGCCGCTGGAAAACACTGGCCAGCCGCTGTCCATCGGCCGGGCCAAGCCCTATGCCGAGCTGTTCCTCGACGACGGCGAGCTGTGCATTGCCGGTGACCACGTGATGCGTGGCTACCTCAATCGCCCGGACCTGAGCGAGGCGGTGCTGTTCCAGCACAACGGCAAGCGCGCCTACCGCAGCGGCGACCTGGCCGAGATCGACGCGCAAGGCCGGGTGTTCTTCCATGGTCGGCGCGACGACCAGATCAAGCTCAATGGCTACCGCATCGAGCTGGGTGAAGTGGACGCCGGGCTGGCCAGCCTGCCTGGGGTCGACAGCGCCGCCACCATTGCCCTGCGCCGCCCCGACGGTGCGTTGGTGCGCATGGTTGGTTTCATCGAAACCCCCGGGCACCTGCCGGCGGCCACCCTGGGCCCGTTGCCCGAGGCCCTGGCCGACTGGAAACAGCGGCTGGCAGGCAGCCTGCCGTCCTATATGATCCCGTCCGAACTGCTGGCCTGCGGCCGCTTCCCCGGCACCCTGTCCGACAAGGTCGACCGCAAGCGCCTGGCCGAGCTGTACCAGCAAGCCCGGGTAAAACGCCCCAAGGAGACTGTATGAAAGCCCTCGCCCTGCTCACAGGCACCCTGCTGCTGTGCAGCGCACTGCCCACCGTCGCCCAGGCCGAGGGCAAGCTGGCGCAGTTGTATGCGCCGCGTCCACCGGCTGGCTCGGCGTTCGTTCGCGTGCTGCAGCCAGCGGCGGGCGGCGCGCAGGTGCAAGTCGGGCATAACCCGGCGCAGCAGTTGGCGGCCGGCCAGCTGGCCAGCAGCTACAACGTGGTCAAAGGGGGCGAGCCGTTCACCGTGCTGATTGCCGGCAAGAGCGCCGGCACCCTCAGCGTGGCCGCCGACAGCTACCAGAGCCTGGTGCTGCAAGATGGCAAGCTGCAGGTGCTGGACGACAGCGCCGCCAGCGACGATGCCCTGAAGGCTGAGTTGCGTTTCTACAACCTGGCCAGCGCCTGCCCTGCCGGCCAGTTGCAGGTACAGGCCGGCCCGACCCTGTTCGCCAACGTGGCCCCGCAGACCAGCCAGGCGCGGGCGATCAACCCGGTGAGCGCCACCTTGACCGCCGGCTGCGGCGCGGCCCAGGCCAAGCCACTGCCCTTGCCGCAGCTGCAACCGGGCGATCACTACGCACTGTTCCTCACCGGCAGCGCCGAACAACCGGTGCTGCGCGGCGAGCTCAGCAGCACCGCCCCCTACACCCGGTAAACCGCCATGCGCCCACTCTTTCGTGACGATCACCTGCTGTTTCGCGACCAGGTCCGGCGGTTTGTCGAGGAACGCATACTGCCCCACTACGCCGACTGGGAACGTGAGGGCATAACGCCCACCGCGCTCTGGCGCGACGCCGGTGCCCAAGGCCTGCTGTGCCCGGCGCTGCCCGACCCCTATGGCGCCGGTGGCGACTTCGGCCATGCCGTGGTGGTGATCGAGGAGCTGGCCCGGGCCAACTGCCTGGGTATCGGTTTTTCGATCCATTCCGACATGGTCGCGCCCTACCTGTACAACCTCGGCACCCCGGCGCAGAAAGACCGCTGGTTGCCGGCCATGGCCGCCGGCGAACTGATCGGCGCCATCGCCATGACCGAACCCGGCGCCGGCAGCGACCTCAAGGCCATACGCTGTCGTGCCCGGCGTGACGGCGAGCACTATGTGCTCAATGGCCAGAAGACCTTCATCACCAACGGCGTCAACGCCGGCCTGATCATCGTGGTCGCCAGCACCGAGCCCGACCTGGGCGCCCGCGGCCTGTCGCTGTTCTGTGTCGAAGCGGGCCTGGCTGGCCTGAGCAAGGGGCCGGCCATGGCCAAGATCGGCCAGCACGCCCAGGACACCTGCGAGCTGTTCTTCGACGAGCTGCGCGTACCCGCCGACTGCCTGCTGGGCGAGGAAAACGCAGGCTTCGAATACCTGGGCCGTGAGCTTGCTCGCGAGCGCCTGGCCATCGCCCTGCGCGCCGCCGCCCATGCCGAGGGCATGCTCGAGCAGACCCTGGCCTATACCCGCGAACGCAAGGTATTCGGCAAGCGGGTCAGCGACCACCAGCACAACCGCTTCATCCTCGCCGATGCCCGTTCGCGGCTGACCATGTTGCGGGTGTTCCTTGACGACTGCGCACGGCAGCTGATCGAGGGCAGCCTGGACCCAGTGGTGGCGGCCATGGCCAAGCTCAATGCCAGCGAAATCCAGGGGCAGATCCTCGACCAGCTGCTGCAACTGCACGGTGGTTATGGCTACAGCAGCGAGTACGGCATCGGCCGTGCCTGGGCCGATGCCCGGGCGCTGCGGATCTTCGGCGGCACCAGCGAGATCATGCGCGAGATCATCGGGCGCAGCCTCTGATTCAACCGCGCAGCCAATCCTCACGCAGCCTGCGGGCGCGCGGGTCATCCCCCAGCGCCCACGGGTCGAGGGCAAACGCCACGACCTGCTCGGCGCCCGTGGTGCGGGCCCACTCCAACTGCCGCTGTACCCGGGCGTAATCCGCCGAGCGGGCCTTGAAGTCGGTGCCGTCGTTCTTTTCCGACGGTAACTGCTCGAACAACTCCACGACCACATCGAATGGCACCTTGCGCCGGCGCAGCTCCAGCAGCAGTGGCTCGATGGCCTGCAGGTTGGCCCAGCCGGCCACACCGACGCCATCCTGCACCACTGGCCGCAGCGCGGTGGTGTCGAGCAGTGTGCGCCATAGCTGCAGCAGCGTACCCTCGGTGGGCAGCACGCTGTGGTAGGTGGAAATCGACGGGATGCCGTCGCTGTGCTGCCGGGTGCTGGCAGACATCGCCGCCAACCAGCCGGCCAGGCGCTGCTGGCTGTCGGCGCTGGCCCAGTGGTACTGCTCCAGCTCGTAGGGGATGTACCAGCCGGCAAAGGCGCGGTGCTGCGGCCAGGGCGCAGCCGCCATGTAGGCCTGCGCCTCGCCCAGGGCCTTGGCGAAGAACTGCGCCTGCCCCTGCGCGTCTGCCGACAGCGCCTGCCACCAGGCATTGTCGAACGGCAGCCCGACTTGTACCTGCATGCCCTCGTCATGGGCGATGTCGAAGACGTTGCGCAGCATGTCCTCAGGGATCATCCACGGCGATTGCCCGCCGATCAGCCCGACCCATTGCAGCGTCACCGTGCGGCAGCCCATGTCGGCCATGGCCGCCAGGCGCTGGCGCCATTGCTGCGGGTTGAGGTCAGCGTGGCTCTTCCACAGCTGCAGGAAGCTGCCCTGCAGGCCGCTGGAGCGTGTGCAGCCCGGCAGGCTGGCGAGGATGGGCGCGGTGGCCAGCAGGCATAGCAGGCTGCGGCGGCTGAGGGTGGGAGCGGAAATGGTGAGGTCCTTTTCGTGACATGGTGCAGGAACGCAGCAGCCTACCTTAAAACGTCACCGATGGCTGGCGCTGTGATGCGGGTCAAGACGTCTGTGCGCTTGTATTTTTCCGTGATCGAACATCTACGGTGTGCTGCCATCTCGTACAGAGCACATTTGTACTCCACGCCTGTCAGCGATCGTCGAATTCGCCCAGCTGCCAATACCAAGGGTCGCTGCATTAGCACGTATATATATTAACTACCTGAACGAAACCTGAAGCTTTTCAAACTTAAACAAAATTACATACTCATTCATGAGGCCTTACTGTCTTTCACACTTATTAAATTTGTTTCACACAAACACGCCCACCTCTTCCACCTGCGTGATTGAAAAGTCAAACCTCAGCATGGACAATAGCCATCAGCGCGCTGCACGCCATGCCCTGCAAGCCTTCCGGCGGTGCCCACCTTTATTAGACGGTTATTCAGACTCGCTTTTAAAGTTGACTGAACACCCTGCCAAGCTGGCGCACCAACTTATTACCTACACCGTATTCACATTACGTTGACATTGCATCACTTCAAATGCGCGTCACTCTATCCCCCGAGGTAAACCATGAACGCACTTAACCACGGTGAAGTCTTCACCGCCGCCGATTCGGGCGAGCACATCCTGTTGACCGGCGCCACGGGTTTCCTCGGTGGGTCGGTCGCCGCCCAACTGATTGCCGATGGCCAGGGCCCCACCCTCGCCTTCCTGGTACGCGGTGACACACCCGCGCAAGGCCTCGAACGCCTGCGCGCCAACCTGCGCCAGCATGGCGTCAGCCAGGCCGACTGCCTGGCCCTGGAAGAATCGCAGATCCTTTGTGGCGACTTGCTCGACACCTCCTGGCTGGCCGGGCAAACCCCGCGCCTGATGCAGTTCGACCGGGTGATCAACTGCGCCGCCGTGGCCTCGTTCTCGAAGAACCCGACCATCTGGCCGGTCAATGTCGAGGGCACCTACGCCTTCGCCGACGTGTTCAGCCGCTCCGCGCGTCTGAAGCGTTTCCTGCATGTAGGCACGGCGATGAGCTGCGGCCCGCAGCGCGAGTCGCCGATCAGCGAGTCGTGGGAGTTCCCCGAGGCCGAGCAGCAACTGGTGGACTACACCGCCTCGAAGGCCGAGATCGAACGGCGCATGCGCGAAGAACTGCCAGGCCTGCCGCTGGTGGTGGCGCGCCCGTCCATCGTGGTCGGCCACAGCAGCCTGGGTTGCCAGGCGTCGGGCAGCATCTTCTGGGTGTTCCGCATGGGCTTTGCGCTGGAGAGTTTCACCTGCGGGCTCGACGAGCAGATCGACGTGGTCCCGGTCGACTACTGCGCCGAGGCGCTGATCGGCCTGGCACGCAAGCCCCAGCTCAACCACGACCTGTACCACATCTCCGCCGGCCACAGCTCGGCCTGCACCTTCGCCGAGATCGACCAGGCATTTGCCCAGGCCAACGGTGCCGAGCCGGTTGGCGAGCGTTATCGCAAGGTCGATGTGGATGACCTCAAGTCCCTGGCTGGCAGCTTCGCCACGCGTATCGGCCCGGCCAACCCGCGCCTGGTGCTGCGCGCGCTGCGCTTGTACAGCGGTTTCGCTGATCTGAACTACCTGTTCGATAACAGCCGGTTGCTGGAAGAAGGCATCGCTGTGCCGCCGCGTTTCACTGATTACCTGGACGTGTGCGTCAGGTCGTCCAATGGGGTGAGCATTGCCACCCAGATGCAGGCGGATTTCAAGTAACCCGTCATTCTGCTCCGTCACACGCGCTTGCCCGGGCCAGGGTTGAACCTGCTCCGGGCTTTTTTATGGGGTTGGGTTGGGGGAAGGCTGCCAGGTGCCTGGCGGTGTTTTTGCAGCGCCTATGAGATCGAGCGAGGGTGTCAGAAATTTTGTGTTCGGGCATACCATGAGTAAGAGGTGCATGTATGCCAACCAGAAAGAAACCGCTTCGAGAGTTACCGAAGGTCCCGAAAGAGCTGCTT